>NZ_FOEG01000005.1:45000-217675 GCF_900110585.1 Aquisalimonas asiatica
GGGTTAGCCCTCGGGCGAAGCTCTTGATCGAAGCCCCGGTAAACGGCGGCCGTAACTATAACGGTCCTAAGGTAGCGAAATTCCTTGTCGGGTAAGTTCCGACCTGCACGAATGGCGTAACGATGGCCCCGCTGTCTCCACCCGAGACTCAGTGAAATTGAAATCGCTGTGAAGATGCAGTGTACCCGCGGCAAGACGGAAAGACCCCGTGAACCTTTACTACAGCTTCACACTGAACTTTGAGCCTGCTTGTGCAGGATAGGTGGGAGGCTTCGAAACCGGGACGCTAGTCCTGGTGGAGCCATCCTTGAGATACCACCCTGGCATGTTCGAGGTTCTAACCTAGGTCCGTTATCCGGATCAGGGACAGTGTGTGGTGGGTAGTTTGACTGGGGCGGTCTCCTCCCAAAGAGTAACGGAGGAGTGCGAAGGTACCCTCAGCACGGTCGGAAATCGTGCTATGAGTGTAAAAGCAGAAGGGTGCTTGACTGCGAGACTGACAAGTCGAGCAGGTGCGAAAGCAGGCTTTAGTGATCCGGTGGTTCTGTATGGAAGGGCCATCGCTCAACGGATAAAAGGTACTCCGGGGATAACAGGCTGATTCCTCCCAAGAGTCCACATCGACGGAGGAGTTTGGCACCTCGATGTCGGCTCATCACATCCTGGGGCTGTAGCAGGTCCCAAGGGTATGGCTGTTCGCCATTTAAAGTGGTACGCGAGCTGGGTTTAGAACGTCGTGAGACAGTTCGGTCCCTATCTGCCGTGGGCGTCGGAGATTTGAAGGAAGCTGCTCCTAGTACGAGAGGACCGGAGTGGACGCACCTCTGGTGTTCCGGTTGTCACGCCAGTGGCATTGCCGGGTAGCTAAGTGCGGACGGGATAACCGCTGAAAGCATCTAAGCGGGAAGCCCCTCCTGAGATGAGATCTCCCTGGGTCCTTGAGACCCCTGTAGGGCCGTTGAAGACTACAACGTTGATAGGCTGGGTGTGGAAGCGCAGTAATGTGTGAAGCTAACCAGTACTAATTGCCCGTGAGGCTTGGCCATATAACACCCAAGAAGTTTGGTGTGGCCTGCGCTCTCCAATGCGACGTGCGCGATACAGCAACTTTCCGAATTCACGGCCGGCGCCGAAAGGCGTTGGCAATCGTGAGCCAGTTTGCCTGGCGACAATAGCAAGTGGGAACCACCCGAATCCATTCCGAACTCGGAAGTGAAACCACTTAGCGCCGATGATAGTGCCGCCTCGCTGTGGTGCGAAAGTAGGTCATCGCCAGGCTCCTAAACGCTAAAACCCCGCAGCAATGCTGCGGGGTTTTTTTTTGTTTTGTTATTCTGGACGGCGTCCTGGCGCGCAGCCCTGCCGTCAGGAACCGGCTTCCCTGCTTGGTATCACAGGACAGAACGTGGACAACGACAACGCAAGGGCGCGCGCCAGCGCGCGTGATCTGCTGGAGTTCATCGACCGGAGCCCCTCTCCCTGGCACGCCGTGGCAGAGATGCGCGTGCGCCTGGAGCAGGCCGGATTCCAGAGGCTCCATGAGGAGACAAAGTGGTCACTGACCGCGGGCGGCGCCTATTACGTGATCCGGGACGATTCCACGATCGCCGCCTTTCGGCTTGGTGCCGGATCGCTGGCGGACGAGGGCTACCGGATCATCGGCGCGCACACCGACTCGCCCGGATTCCGGGTCAAGCCTGCGGGCGGTCAGCCGCGGGGAGGGCATGCCAGCGTGGATGTCGAGATATACGGCGGGCCCATTCTGGCCACCTTTGCAGACCGGGATCTGGCTCTGGCAGGGCGCGTGATGCTTCGTGATCCGAACACGGGCGACGTGGTACGCCGCCTGTACCACTCGGACAAAGCCGTGCTGCGACTGCCCAACGCAGCCATCCACCTGAATCGCCAGGTCAACCAGGAGGGGCTGCGGTTCCAACAGCACGACGAGCTGTCACTGGTGGCCGGCATGCTTCATGACGGACTCCCGCCGGAGGACGCGTTCAGGGCGCACCTGGCATCCCGCCTGAGCTGTGAGCCGGATGACGTGCTTGCCTGGGAGCTCGCAGTGGCGGATACGCAGCCGGGCGGGTTCTGCGGGCTTGACGATGAATTCATCGCCACCAGCCAGCTGGACAATCTCGCCTCCTGCCACGCCGGGCTCGACGCGTTGCTCGCGTCGGACGGCGACGCCTTCTCCGGTGTGTCCATGCTGGTGTGTTTCGATCACGAGGAGGTCGGGAGCCAGAGTTTCAAGGGCGCCCAGGGCTCGTTTCTTCCGGACCTGGTATCCAGGATCAACGCAGCGTCCGGGGTCGACCCGGACGACCGCCACCGCGCGGCGGCGGCAAGCATGCTGCTGAGCGCCGACATGGCCCACGGCTACCACCCGAACTTCGGGCGGCTGTACGATCAGGCCAATCAGGCGAAGCTCAACGGCGGCCCCGTGATCAAGATCAACGCGCAGCAGCGCTACGCAACCGATTCCGCAGCTGAAGCGGTGTTCATGGCGCTGTGCGAAGAAGCTGGCGTACCCTGCCAGAAATACGTCCACCGCAATGACATCCCCTGCGGGAGCACCATCGGGCCAATGACCGCCTCGGCGCTGGGCGTGCGAACGGTTGATGTGGGTAATGCCATGTGGTCCATGCACAGCCTCCGCGAGACCGCCGGTGCCAGTGACCAGGTTGCGATGATTGACGTCATGACCCACTTCTTCGGGCGTGAGCGCCTGCCGTGGAGAACGGATAGAGCGACATGACACGGGTTGAGCGTCTACTGAGCCTCCTGGCAGACGGTGCCCCGCACTCCGGGGAGGCACTTGGTGAAGCCCTGGGGGTCACCCGGGCGGCCGTGTGGAAACTCGTGCGACAGCTCCAGGACACCGGTGTGCCCGTGGAATCCGTGCCGGGCAAGGGCTACCGCCTGCAGGAGCCGGTGGAGCTGCTCGACAGCGGCGCGATCCGTGCCGCCATGGGGCGGCCTACCGCGGCGATGCTGCGTGACGTGTCGGTGGAACGGGTGGTGGATTCCACCAACCGCAGACTCTTCGAGAGCAGTCGTCGGGACGCCCTGCCCCAGGCACTTCTGGCGGAAGCGCAGAGTGCCGGACGGGGGCGGAGGGGGCGTGACTGGCATTCCCCGTTCGGGCGTAACCTCTACCTCAGCGTGGCCTGGCCGTTCGACGCCGTTCCCGGCGGGCTTGGTGGCCTGAGCCTTGCGGTGGGTATCGCCGTTGCCGACGTGCTTTCCACCCACCGCACTCCCGGGCTGGGGCTGAAGTGGCCCAACGACCTGCTGGTTGACGATCGCAAGCTGGGCGGGATTCTGGTGGAGTTGCAGGGAGAGCCTGCCGGCCCGTGCACCGCGGTGGTGGGCCTGGGGCTGAACCTGTTCATGGACGACGCCCCCGCCGTCGAGCAGCCCTGGACGGCGCTGGCGGAACACGTCATCAGCTGGCCCGGGCGGAATGTCCTTGCAGGTCAGGTGCTCGACGGTATCGTCGACGCCCTGTCCCGGTTCGGCCATGAGGGGTTTCCTGGTTTCGTCGATCACTGGCCGCGGCACGATCTCTTGGCGGGCAAACGCGTCCGCCTGTTTGCCGGCAACCGGACGGTGGACGGGATTGCCGCAGGGGTGGACCAGACCGGCTGCCTGCTCCTGGAGCGGGACGGCCGCCTTGAGCCGTGGAGCGCCGGGGAGGTGTCCCTGCGACCGGTCCAATGAAGCTGCTCTTCGATCTCGGCAATTCCCGTTGCAAGTGGTGCCTGTGGCAGAACGGGGAGGCCCACGCCCACGGCGCAGCCGCCTATACTGCGGATGGTGGGCTTCCGGAGGCGCTGTTCGCCGCGCTCGAGCGGCGCAGCGAACCGGTGGACACCGTCGTGGTGTGCACGGTATCCGCGCCCCGCGTGGTGGATGACCTGGAGGCGTGGGCGCGCCGGTGCCACGGACTTCCGATCCGGCGGTTCACGTCCCGAGCCTCCCACGGCGGCATCGTCAACGCCTACCCGGATCCCTCGAGCCTGGGCGCAGACCGCTGGGCTGCCATCATCGGCGCCCGCAGCCGGTACTCAGGGGCCCTTTGCATCGTCGATTGTGGTACCGCAGTGACCGTGGATGTCCTCGGGCACGACGACCGTCACGCGGGCGGCCTCATCTTCCCCGGTCTTGGTCTGGCCCGTCGTGCGCTGTCGTCCGGGGCCCACCAGCTGGGCGAAGCCGGGCAGGGGGAGTTGCCACTGCTGGCCACCGACACGCCTACCGCGATCCGCGCCGGCACGTTCCATGCCCTGGCCCATGGCATTCAGGGGGTGAAGCGCCAAATGGAGCAGGGGGGCGTTACGCCGCTCACGGGCGTCATCACCGGTGGCGATGCCGATGTGCTCGCCGGCGTGCTGGAGGACGACTGGCGTGTCGACCACCAGCTGGTATTTGCCGGCATGGCGAGGGAGGAGGGTGCCGCGTGAAAGCGTTCTTCATCCTCATGCTGCTGCTCAACGCCGGCGTGTTCGCATTGTTCACGATCAACGCCCGCGACGACGCGCCACCCTATCCCTCGCAACCTGCAGACGGATCGCTGCGTCTGCTCAGCGAGGTTCCCGCAGACGAACCCCCGGAGCCCGAACCCGACGATGAGGCCCCCGACGTGACCGCCGACGACAACGGCCTGGAGTGCTTCAGCGTGGCCGGCCTGGACCGCACGGACGCCGAAGCCCTCGCCGCAACGGTGCGCACCGCCGGTGACGTTGCCCGCGTGCTGGAAGTCGAGGACCGGGACTTTGTCGGTTACTGGGTTTACGTGCCGCCCCATGCCACCATGGCGGACGCGCAGGAAACCATGGCTGAACTGGCTGATCAGGGCATCAGCGATTACGGGTACGTCGGCGGTGATGATGAACACGCCGTCTCCCTGGGCGTGTTCAGCACACGTGACCGCGCCGCGGAGCGGGAAGCGGAGATCCGCGACCTGGGCATCGACACCGAGATCGGCGAACGTTACCGCACCGCAACCGAGTACACCCTGCTCGTGGGTGTCGAGGATGCCGACGCGCTGCCCGCTGCGGATTGGCAGCCCGCCGATTGCCAGGACATCGAGGATTGAACTACCATACCTGCCCGTGACGCTGGCGTAGCTCAGTTGGTAGAGCAACTGATTTGTAATCAGTCGGTCGCAGGTTCGACTCCTGTCGCCAGCTCCATATCCGCTCGGGTCTGTACCGGACACATGGGTTACCGATCATGGCGAGCACATCGGTAACACCCTTGACCCCAAGGGGGTCTCGACTCCCCACCGCGCCGTCTCCCGGCCTCGATCCGCTGCTCTAGCCGCGCAGGCCCCGTGAGATGGAGCCTTGGGCGGCTGCTCCGGATACGGGGCGGTGACTCCTGGTCGCGGCCGTGTCAGCCTGTCGTCCCAACTGCCGCTGCTTGTGCGCGTGATCATGACCGGGAAGACAATCGATGCCAACGGAGGCCCGCTCAACGCGGGCTTCACGAGCCCACGCCGCGGACCCCGCGAGTACCGGTTCGGTTTTCTGCTGGTCCCGAACTTCTCCTGTATCGGGTTCGCCTCGGCGATCGAGCCCCTGCGGCTGGCCAATCTGGCATCGGGGGAACGGCGCTTTACCGCAGGCGTGATTGCCTTGGATGCGGCCCCCGTTCCTGCCAGCAATGGCATGACGGTCATGCCCGACGCCACGATCGCCGCCGTGCCCGGCGAGCTGGATGCGCTGTTCGTCGTGGGGCCCAATCCCATTCATTTCCCCGGCGAGAGGGACCTGTGTGCCATGCTCAGACGGTTCGCCCATGACGGCGTGGCCCTTGGCGGCATCTGCACGGGGAGCTACCTGATGGCCCGGGCCGGGCTCCTGGACGGGTATCACTGCACCATTCACTGGCAGGACTCGGGCGAGCTGCTGCAGGCATTCCCCGATCTCATCGTATCGACCCATCTGTTCGAGATCGACGGCCGGCGCTACACCAGCAGTGGCGGCACGGCGTCCATGGACATGATGCTGCGCCTGATTGCCGGGCTGCCGCAGGGGGCGGAGCTTGCCGCTGCCGCTGCGGAGCTGCTGGTTCATGACCGGGTGCGTGAATCCGGTGAGCGTCAGCGTATGCCGCTGCGTCTGCGTCTTGGCAGTGATCAGCCCCAGTTGGTGGATGCGGCCATGATCATGGAGGCCAACCTCGAAGACCCGATCAGCCTGTCGGAGCTGGCAGGCCACGTCGGGATCTCCGAGCGCCAGCTGGAGCGCATGTTCCGGGCGGCGCTGGACTGTACGCCGAGTCAGTACTACATGGAGCTCCGTCTCCAGTACGCCCGGCAGTTGTTGCGCAGCTCGTCCCTGTCGGTGAGCGAGGTTGCCCGGGACTGTGGCTTCATCTCCGGATCCCATTTCGCGCGCCGGTACCAGCGGTGTTTCGGTCTGTCCCCGAGCGGGGAGCGGCGCCGCAGCGGCCTTTCCCCGCGCACGGGCACCGGCTGACGGGCGCAAGCCGGAGGCCCGCGTTCCGTCCCTGCGCTGCATGTCGGAATCGTACTCCCCGACGTCGGAATCGAGAGCGACTCGGTCTCCGCTAGCCCCGATCGTAGTGGTCATGCCCGTGAGTAACGCCCGCGGGCTCGGTGAACCACGACGAGGAGGGGAGATTCATGGAGCTGCCGCAAATCCTGCAGATCCCGAACGGGGAGAAGGTCAGGGGCACGTTCTCCAGCGAGGAGATGCAGTCCCGGCTGGACCGCCTGCGCAAGGTGATGGCCGAACACGACATCGATGTCGCGCTGTTCACGTCCCATCACAACATCAACTACTACAGCGATTTCCTGTACTGCTGTTTCGGCCGCCTGTACGGGCTGGTGGTGACACACGACAACTCCACCTCCATCTCCGCGAGTATCGACGGTGGCCAGCCCTGGCGCCGGACCTACGGCGACAACATCGTCTACACGGACTGGCACCGGGATAACGACTACGTCGCCGTGAAAAGCCTGGTCCCCGATGGCGTGCGGGTGGGGATCGAGTTCGACCACATCAACTACGAGACTCTCCGCAAACTCCAGGGCGCGCTGCCAACCGCGGAGCTGGTGGACATCGGCAAGCCGGCCATGCGCCAGCGCATGATCAAGTCCGCGGAGGAGATCGCCCAGATCAGGGAGAGCGCACGGATTGCCGACGTTGGTGGCGAGGCGTGCGTCGAGGCCATCGGTGTCGGTGTCCCGGAATACGAGGTCGCACTACACTCCACGCGGGCCATGGTGCGGGAGATCGCGAAGACGTTTCCTCATGCGGAGCTCATGGATACCTGGACCTGGTTCCAGTCCGGTATCAACACCGATGGCGCCCACAACCCCGTGACCAGCCGCAGGATCGAGCGCGGGGACATCCTCAGCCTGAACTGCTTCCCCATGCCCGCCGGCTACTACACGGCCCTGGAGCGTACCCTGTTCGCCGAGGAGTGCTCCGATGTCCACCGGCGCCTGTGGGAGATCAACTGCCAGGTGCACGATGCCGGCAAGGCTCTGATCCGGCCGGGCATGCGCTGCTGCGACATCGCCAACGCGCTCAACACCATTTACCGGGAGCACCACCTGCTCAAGTACCGCGCGTTCGGCTACGGTCACTCCTTCGGCGTGCTCAGCCACTACTATGGTCGCGAGGCCGGGCTGGAGCTGCGCGAAGACATCGAGACGGTGCTGGAGCCCGGCATGGTGGTCTCCATGGAGCCCATGATCATGATCCCGGAAGGCCAGCCGGGTGCCGGCGGCTACCGGGAACACGACATCCTGGTGGTTACGGAGGACGGTGCCGAGAACATCACCGGCTTCCCGTACGGCCCCGAGCACAACATCATCCGTAACTGAACATCCTGCAGCGGCATGGAACCAGCCCTGGGAGGGCAGGGCTGGTGTGTCCGAGGGCGCCAGCCCGAGTCGCCGGCTACCGGCCGCAGGCCGGTCATATCCGGCGGCAATGGATCGACATGTCGCAACAGCCAGACAGCGCGCTGTACATCCCGGAGCCCGGACCTTATACTGATCGGAATACGAATCAGTATCATTTGTAATTGCGTCGGTGTGCGCACTCGGCTGGAAGGCGGCCGCGTGGCTCTGCCGCTTCAGCAATGAGCGGCCGCAGGCGGCGTGCCCCTGGCCAGTTGTTCGGAGAGGTATGTGGAGGCCGGAATCAGCAGGAGCGCTGCCGGATGTGTCACGCTGGTTTGTGCCGGATTGCTCTGGGTTCCCGCGATGAGTCACGCGGGCGGTGACGAGACGCAGATGCTGGCGCCCCTGTTGGTTCAGCCCCTGCGCGACACGCCGGTCAGTGGCGTGGAATCCGGTGAAGGGCGGTTCCGCTTCGACCGTGACGCCATCGACCGGTATGGCGGCGCGGACGGAAGCCTGGATGGTGTGTTCCGGCAGATCCCGGGGGTGCAGTTCGGTGAAAGCGCCCTGGAGCCGGAGTCCGCCTCGGATCTGCGCCCCGAATCCATCTCGATCTCCGGTGGGCGCTTCTACGAGAACCGCTTGCTGCTGGACGGCCTCAACGTCGGCAGCCGCCTCGACCCCGCGGCGAGTTCGGCGACCGGGGTGGACGCCCTGCCGGGCCACGAGCAGGGCTGGTTCGTCGACTCGGATCTGATCGGCGAGGTTCGCGTGTTCGATAGCAACGCCCCCGCCGAGTACGGGCGTTTCACCGGCGGCGTGGTTGACCTGGATACCCGCCGCGCCGGCGTGGAGCCGGAAGGCAGCCTGTTCTACAGCACCACGCGCAGTGACTGGGTCCGTTACCACACGGTCTCCGGGGCCTGGGATCCGGACGGCGATACCCCACCACCCGCACCCCGGGAGCAGCCGGACTTCCGGCGTGAGCGCGCCGCCTTCAACTACAGCGCCCCCGTCGGTGAGACCTCCGGGGTTGTCGCCGGAGCCAGCATCGCGCGGTCCAGGACGCCGCAGGTCACTCTGGGCGAAAGCCGGTCCGAGCGCCAGGAGAACATCAATCTGCTGGGCAAGTTCAGTACAGCGGTGGGAGAGCGTGGCTACCTGGACCTCTCCGCAACGTACGCCCCGTTCCGCAACGAGACCTTTCTCACGGATGTACGGGACAGCGACTTCACCACCACGGGGGGTGGATACGGTGTCAATGCGTCGCTGGATTACGCCGGCGCCGGCCTGGACCAGGAATGGAAACTCGGCGCCACGTACAGCGAGAACAGCCGGTCGGCACCGAACGGGTATTTCAACTCGCGCAACACCGCCAGCCGGAGCTGGGGGCGCGAGGCCGATGTCGGCAATAGCCGCGAAGGGGGCTACGGCGATCTCGAAAGCCACCAGGCGGCGATGACCGCGGGCTGGCGCGGCACCACGTCCACCTTCCGCCGGGGGCGTCTGGCCTATCGGCACCGCATCGGTGTGGATGCCTCCCACCAGCGTTACCGCTTCAACCGGCCCGACCCGCTGTTGCGCCATACGACCGCGGTTGAAAACACGGATGTGCAGTGCCGGGGGATCACCCGTGACTGCGTGCAGGGCGAGCAGTACTTTGCCGTACGCCAGGTCCACCCGGCCGACGACGTGGAAGTCGGCGTCAACGAGTTTGCCGCGTTCGGAGAGACAACGTTCGACTACCGGCGGCTGAGCCTGACCCTTGGGTTGCGCTACGACCACGACGACTTCCTGGATAATCAGGATATTGCCTATCGCAGCCGCGCCGTCCTGGATGTCTTCGGTACCGGGCGCACAAAGGTCCGGGCCGGCCTCAACCGCTACTACGGCGCCCCACTGCTGACGTATCGGCTGCGGGAGGCGCGACGCCCGTACTTCACTGAACAGCGGGGGACCAGCCGTAACGTCGTGCAGGACTGGAGCCGGGACGTCGGCCAGGGGCGCATCCGCTATCGCTTCGAGGACCTGAGCACGCCGTACAGTGACGAGCGCGTACTGGGAATCGAGCAGGCACTCCTGGGCGGTCGTCTCCGTGCCCAGGTCCTGCAGCGGGACAATCGCGACGAATTCGCCCAGACCACTACCGAGACACAACCGGACGGTTTCCGGTACCGCATCATGAACAACGACGGGCGCTCCCGTCATCGCGAGATCAGCGCGGCGTGGTATGCCGAGTACGGCCGGACCGCTGTCAGCCTGAGTGCGAGCTACTCGGAAACGGAAACCTCCAACGCCAATTACGACGACCCGCTCAACGACACCGGGGGCAGCGAGTTCGTCCTGCTGGACGGCGAGCGCCTGCAGTTCCGGGACCTGGAGATTCTGAGGAGCGACTTCGCCCGCCCCGTTGTTGCCAACCTGCACGTTGCGCGAGAGATCGGTTCCCGGGTCACCGCCGGCGTCAATGTCCGCTACCGGGGGAGCCAGGACGTCATCGCCCGGACCGGGGCCACCGCCCCGGGCGAGACCATCGAACTCGACTCCGGGGAAGTCATCCGCGAAGACCTGGACGTCTACCGCAAGACCCGTCGGCCCGCGACGTTTCTCACCGGTATCAATCTCGACTATCACCAGCCTCTCCAGGGGCGGCACTCCCTGACTCTGGAGGCTGAAATCACCAATCTCTTCAACTCTCGGACACACACCGTCGCCTCCGGCGAGTCGGGGGTGGAGATGGGGCGGTTCTTCTGGGTGGGTGCGCGCTATGGCTTCTGACGGTGCCCGGAGGCGCGCGCGGATCATCCGCGTTTTTCATTCCCTGGTGGACAGGAAGGGGGGCCACGCATGTTCTCTGTAATTCATCGACGACACCTGTTGGTGTCGCTCCTGTGTATCTCGGCCCTGGCGGCGTCCGGCTGCTTCAGCAGCGGTTCGTCGTCCGGCAGTGACGCGCCCGCACAGAGCAACGGGCTGGAAGGCCTGGTGACCGACCCGCCCATTGCCGGGGCCGCCGTGTGGCTGGAGGCTACCGACGGTGAGGTGCTGACCAACATCGCCCGCACCGACGAGCGCGGCCGCTTCGAGCTGGAGGCGCCCGCCAGCCTCGACAGCGGGGCGCGCCTGGTCGCCACCGGCGGTGTGGATACCCGGACCGGGCACAGCTTCCAGGGCGTCATGCTGGGTGCCGGGGTTCGTGACGGCCAGTCGCGGCAGGTGGTCACGCCACTCACCCGGCTGGTCGACGTCCGGGCTCAGTCGGCGGGCGCACAGTCGGCTGCGGCGGAGTACATGGGCCAGCTCCTGGACCTGGATCCGGATGCACTGCTGGGGGATCCGGCCGCGGCGACCGACGTGCAGCGCGCGAGTCTGCTGGTGACAGAACTCGTCATGGCCATGCAGGGCGTCGCAGACCCCTTCGAGCGGCTCGCTGACGCCCTTGAGGGGACCGGCGGCAACTTCGCCAACGCCGCGTCCGCGCTTGGTACCGACAGCTCGCTGCCCGGGTCCGTCCGCGACAGGCTGCTCGCGCTGGAGGGGCGCCTGGCGCATCTGCAGGATCTCCAGGTTGCCGATGCGGACGCCATGATCGGCGCACTCAACCGCGCCAATCTCGAAGCCGGGCTCACGGGGTATCTCGAGCGGCAACTGGGTGTGCCGGTCAATGGAGACCCCCTTGCCGGCAACCTGGAAGAGCTGGCCCATGCCGTCTGGCAGGCATCGGGCCGTCGTGGCATGCCTGCCGATGGGCCCGCCATCGTCAACGTGGCCCGCTATCTCTTCCAGCAGTACGACGACGCCATCTCCTCCGAGGCATTGGCGGACGACGGGTTCTCCGTTCCTCAAGGTCTGCGTGATGATGCGCAGGTGTCGGCCCTTGCGGCAACACAGGTGATCGATCACACCCTGCCTCTTGCCCCGGACGAGACCCTGGGGATGGACAACGCCGCGCGCGCGGCCTACTTCTTCGGTTCCGATCTGTCGCCCTACTACCGGGCTGCAAGGCTGTTTGACGCGGTCTTCGACGACGCCACCACCGACCCCGTGTTCGCCCGCATTGCGCGCGGCCAGGCCGCGGCAGGGCGTGTGGAGGAGGCGTCGCTCACCCTGGAGACGCGGATCTTCCAGCCGGCCGAGCGGGCCGAGGCGCGGCGGCTGGTCGGCGAGGCGCTGTTCCGCAACGGTGACACCGGGGCGGCACTGGAGCAGTGGCGACAGTCCCGGGCCATCTACCAGGGCATTCTCGACCGCAAGGGCGTGACCAACCTGGAAGCCGAGGATGCCCGCTTTCTTGCGCGGCTCAGCGGCAACTTCGGCGAGACCGGCAAGACGGACGAGGCGGAGCGCACCCTGGAGGCCGTGCGCACCTTCATCGACATCGAGGGGGGGCGCAACCAGCCGTACAGCGACGCCTACCGGTCCATTGCCCTGGCCGGCTACGACAACGCCCGGCTTGCCGTTGAGCAGTTCCAGGCGGCGCCCGGTGAAAGCGGGCGCCGGGCGCGGGCCGAATCGGCGATGGCGCTGGCCCAGGAGTTGATCTGGGGCATCGGCACGGAGCCGAACCCGATTTTCGCAAGGATTGAACGCGTCTACAGTACCCGCACGCAGCACGTTGCCCAGTACGGTGAGTTGGCGGCGCGGCTGGGCCTGAACACGGAAGCGCAGCGGAGTGCCACCGAGTTTGAATCCCTGCTGGAGACCTCGGACAACCTGGACGCGGCGGGCCTTTTCCTCACCAACATGGCGGCGGTCTACGATTTTCTGGATCGGGTCGAGGACTATGCTGCACTGGTGGACCGGGGCGATGCCCTGGATGGCCCGGGCGACTGGAGCCGTGCCGCGTCCCCGCGCGCAGAGATCCGCCTCCTGGAGGCGCGCGCCCTGGCCCTTGAAGGCGACGTGGACGCTGCCATCGACGAGGCCCTGGACGCACGGGCCGACCCCGATGGCGCCGCCCGGATCCGCGATCTCACGTTCAACCTCATCAGCCGCGAGTCACTGCAGCCGCAGTCGCCAAGGCTGGCTCTCTCCCTGGTGGACGCGGGGCAGTTGGCGGCCGCCCGCCAGGTGACCGAGGCGGCCGCCGGGATCGCCCTGAGCGACGCGTTCGCCGATGAACAGTTCGACGGCAGTAACGACTGGCAATACGTCTACCTCGGTTGCCGGCGCGTGGCCTTCATGTTCGAGCTGGCGGAAGCTCCGGATCGCGCCGTGGCCCACCTGCGGAGCTGTGCCGACGCCGTCGCCAGTCGCATGGCGTCCGCGCCGGTGGTGACGGCGGATCGGGCCGAGGCCACGCGCCTGTTGGCAGCAGGGCACCTGTTCCTCGGCGACGTCTCCGGCGCCCGGGATCGGGCACAGGAGTTCGCCACCATTGGTGAGGCGTTCACGGGTGTTGAACGGGTCGCGAACCGGGGGCAGCTCGCGCAGTTGCAGAGTGGGGCAGGCGACTACGCGGACGCCCTCCGGAGCCTGGACGCGGCGGCGGACGCCATGACCCAGATCGCAACACCCGGCAGCGATGAGCAGGCGCTGCTGCAGGCGTCACGCTGGTTTACCCGGGGTGGATCGACGACGGCCCGCGGCAGTGCCGCCAATGACGGCCTGGTGATCATTCACGCGCAAGTGGCGGATGCCGTGCGTGAACGGGTGGCGGCCGGTGCCCAGGTCAGTGCCAACGACCTGGAGCGGGTGCAGGCGGCACGTGACAAGGGTGTGGAGCTGGTCGAGGGCGCGAACGGGTCCAGCGGGGCGCTGGCGCTGATCGAGGCGCTTCCCAATCAGGACGATCGTGATCTGGAGATCCGTGAGATCGTCTCCGCGCTCGCGCAGGTGCGCGGGTTCGACGTGGCCAAGCGCCTTGCAGGCGCCGAGGACCGGTCGAGTGAGCGCAACCGGCTGCTTCGCACCGTCGCGGAGTCTCTTACCGAACTGGATGACTATCCCGGCACCGCTATCGCCCGCTTCGATTTCGACGGCGACGGCCAGGCCGACTTCTTCAACCCGCGCAGCAGCGAGAGTGAGCGGCTCACCGCAGGGATCGCGATGGACTCCGATATCGACGGCGATGCCATTCCGGATTCCGACGACCTGACACCCTACTGCCCGGCGTCGCGGGCAACCTGCTGGCAGCCTTGAGGGGGGAGCGTGGCATGTCCGGAGCCAGGCCCTTCGTGCTGGCGTGTGGTGTACTGCTGGCGTGTCATGCGGGCGCGCCGGCAACGCTGGCTGACGATGACGGGGAACCGGAACAGCGTCGCCACCTGCAGGAGCAGGATTTCGGTGCCTGGGAGCGGATGGGCGGCTTCGCCCTCGCCCCGGAGGGCGACTGGTTCATTTACACAACCCGGACCGTGGATGGTGACACCACGACCCGCCTCACGGCGACCGACGGCTCCACGCCCCCGGAAGACCTGGGAGCGGCCCGGACCGCACGCTTCAGTGACAGTGGGCGCTTCCTGATCCATGTGCAGCCCGGTGCATCTTCGGATGAACAACAGGGGGTGGTGGTGCGCAACCTGGACACGCAGGAGGTGACGGACTGGCCCCTGCTGTCGTCCTTTCAGCTCGCGCAGGGCCGGGATGTGCTTGTGGGCACGATCCCGGAAGGACGGCGCGGCGCGGACACCCCGCGAGCCCTCGACGTGCGCCACCTCGGGGCGGACAGGACGCGCCGGTTCGACCACGTGGTGCGCTCGGCGCTCTCTCCCGAAGGGTCGCAGCTGGCGGTTGTGGTGAATGAGCAGGGCGACGGCGAGACGTTGCTGATCGTGGACCTGGACAGCCTGGAATCCCGGACCGTCGCCACGGCGCCCCGGTTTGCGTCCCGCCCGCGCTGGCGTGCGGACGGAGATGCGCTGGCCGTTCTGGAGCAACGGGAGACCGACGACGCCCCGGACCACCAGCGCTTGCTGGTGGTACACGACGTCACCGGCTCCGATCCCCGGCGGCATCGCTTGAGCCCGGCACACCTGGACGATCTCTGCCCGGATACCCGGTGCGGGCCGGTAGCACGCATGGAAGGGCTGGGTCCGCCGAGGTGGATCATGGGGGGCGACCGCATTCTCGTGGGGATCGAAGCCGATCATCCGCACGATGAATCCGGGGGTAACCCCGGGGGTGAATCCCGGAACGTCACCGTCTGGCACTGGAGAGACCACACCCTCGCGCCGCGCCGTGCCTCCGCCGCCCCGGGGAACGGGCGCGGCCGGACCGTCGCCGTATGGGCCCCGGACGACGGGACCATCACGCCACTCCTGCACCTGCAGGGTGAGCAGTCCCTGCAGCGTCTCGACGACCGTACGGCCCTGCTCACCGATCCGACGCCGCACCAGCCCCATCTGCGCGAGCGGTGGCGGGACTTCCGCACGCTGGACCTTGAGACGGGGCGGCTTGAAACCGTGGTCAGTCGCCAGGAGCGTGTGGAGGTCTCACCCGACGGGCGCTACGTCCTCTACTTCCGGGATGGCGACTGGTGGAGCGTCGATCTCGCCGATGGCACCGCGAGCAACCTCACCGAAGCAGTGGCTACGGGCTTCGAGGACGACAGCCACATCAGTGGTCGTGAGCAGCCCGAAGCCTTTGGCAGCGGCCAATGGGGGCAGGACGATGAATGGGTGCTGCTCCACAGCCGGTATGATGTCTACCGGGCGGCATCCGACGGCAGCGGTATCGAGCGGCTGACCGAGGGGGGCGGCCCCGAGGGTCTGCGCTACCGCGACCACAGGATCGACTGGCATGCGGACGCGCCGGGCCCGGACGACCCGCTCTATTTCTCGGTATTCGGACAACGGGACAAGTCACACGGGTACGCGCGCCTGAACACGGATGGCGATCTACGGATGCTGACCCGGCAGCCCAGGACCCTGCGTTTCCTGCACCGGGCGGACGACGCACCCGTGTACACCTTCATGGCGGAGAGCGCCACGGAATCACCGAACTTCCACGCGACGCGGGACGATTTCGAGACGGTTCACCAACTCTCCGATACGAACCCGCAGCAGGATCAGTACCACTGGGCGGGGGATACGCTGCTGCACTACCAGGACCAGAACGGCCGCGACCAGCAGGCCAGGCTCCTCTACCCGGCGGACTACCGCCCCGGGCAGCAGTACCCCATGGTTGTGCTGATCTACGAGAACCGGTCCGACAACCTGCACAGGTACACGGCGCCGAGCCTGGCGGGGCTGTTCAATCAGCGCGTGCTGTCCTCGGCGGGCTTCTTCGTCCTGGAACCGGATATCGGGTACAGCCTGAATGCCCCCGGGCGATCGGCGTCGGCCAGCGTTGTGTCGGCCGTGGAAGCCGCGCTGGAGACAGGCAAGGTGGATGCGGACGCCGTGGCCCTTGCCGGGCACTCCTGGGGGGGATACCAGACCGCGTTCATCATCTCGCAGACCGACGTGTTCGCCGCTGCCGTCGCGGCCGCTCCGGTCACCAATCTAACCAGCCAGTACAGCGCGGTGTACCAGCGCACGGGGCGGTCCAACACCGGGATCTTCGAGGTGGGGCAAGGGCGGTTCGCAGCCCCGTTCTGGGAGCTGCCGGACGCGTACACGGACAACTCCCCCGTGTTCCATGCCCATCGCATCGCGACCCCGCTGCTCATGGTTTTCGGGACCGACGACCAGGCCGTGGATTTCAATCAGGGTGTGGAGCTGTACAACGCCATGCGACGAGCCGGGAGCCCGGTCGTCATGCTCGCCTACGAGGGGGAAGGGCATCGCTTTCAGGACCAGGACAACCGCAAGGACGCGACGCGCCGGAAGCTGGCATGGTTCCGGCACCATTTGACGGGCGACGCCCCCGAGCCGTGGATGATCAGCCCGGACGGAGCGCCGCGGCGCCCCGGCCTGCCGACAGCCGGTATCCGGGGCGACAGTTGTGCGGTGGGTCTCCTGCTACTGTGCGGCGAGGGATGACCTCTGGAGGGCCGGGGCCCCACGGGGCTGGTCTGCCTCAAACGCCGATGTCCTCGTTCCAGACGTCCGGAGACGTGCGGATGAACGTCTCCATCAGCTCGATGCACTCGGGGAGCTGCTGCACGTCCACGTCCACGCCGCGCTCCCGCAGCAGCGCCTCCTCGCCCAGGAAGGTCCGGTTCTCGCCCACCACCACCCGGGGGATGCCGTAGAGCAGAATGGCCCCCGAACACATGGGGCACGGTGACAGTGTCGTGTACAGCGTGGACTCCCGGTACACGGCAGCCGGCTGTCGGCCCGCGTTCTCCAGGGCGTCCATCTCCCCGTGCAGCACGGTGCTGCCGCGCTGCTGGCGCTGGTTGTGGCCGCGGCCGATGATCCGGCCCCGGTGCACCAGCACCGAGCCGATCGGCACCCCGCCTTCGCCGAGCCCTTTTCTGGCCTCGTCCAGGGCTGCCTGCATGAACTCATCCATTATCGCTCTCCGTCCTCTGCCGTTGCCGGCCTGCCATCCGCGTGCCGACGAGCATACCGCCCCAGCACCACGTGGGCGAGGGCGGCCACGGCGACGCCCACCACGGGCGCAAGAAACGGCGAGAAATACGCCGCCGCGGCGCCTACCCCGTAGGCCGCCAGGCCGGACCAGAGGTAGTCGGGTAGCGCGGTGTCGGCCAGCGGCGTGTAGCGCCGCCGGTGCAGTACGAAGAAATCCGCCATGAGCACGCCGCCCAGGGGCGGGATGAACGTCCCCAGCAGAACCAGGAAAGGCACCAGCATGTCGTGCATACCGAAGATGGCGAGGGCTGTGCCAATGCCCGCACCGACCAGGGTGACCAGCCCGCGCTTTTCCGTGCGCAGCAGGTTGCAGCCCGCCACGGCGAAGTTGTAGATGGTGTTGTCCTGGGTGGTCCAGATGTTCAGGAACAGCATCACCACCGCCAGGGCCGCCAGCCCCTGGGCCAGCATCACGTCCACCACGTCCGCCTCCTGGTAGACCAGCGCGCCCAGCGCGCCGGTGAACACCATGAGCCCGTTGCCGATGAAGAACGCAACCAGGGTGGCAAGCACCGCCTGTCGGCCGGAGATGGCGAACCGCGTCCAGTTGGTGGCCTGGGTGCCGCCGCTGACGAACGTGCCGATGACCATGGTGATCGCAGCGCCCACGGAGAGGGTCTCCGTGGGGGACATGGCCAGAAGGCCGTCGATGCCGCCCACCTCCACGACCCCGAGGGTCAGGCTCACCGCGATCAGCAGCAGCATCGCGGGTACGGCGAAGCGGGACAGGAGTTCCAGTCCGCGGTAGCCGACGATGGCGGTGATGCAGAACCCGAAGCCGAACAGGATCATCAGCGGAATGGTGAGAATCTCCGGCAGGCCCAGGATCCGCACCAGCAGGATGGCGATGGTGGCTGTCCCCCACGCGTACCAGCCCACCTGGGTAAAGCCGAGAATGCCGTCCGCCAGGCGGCTGCCCTTTTCACCGAAGGCGTAGCGCGCCATGAGCACCGTGTTCAGCCCGGAGCGGGCGGCCATGTAGCCCAGGGCCGCGGCGTAGGCGCCGAGCAGCAGGTTGCCGGCGAGGATGACCAGCAGCAGGGCCTGGAAATCGAAGGCCACCCCCAGGCTGCCGCCGGCCCACATGGTGGCCGTGAAGAACGTGAAGCCCACGAGGACCAGCGTCAGCGACCAGAACCCGCGCCGCTCGGAAAGGGGGACTTCGCTCAACGGGTAGTCGTTGTGCGGCACATCTGCCAGTTTTTTCATTGTTCGCCCTTATACTGGATGGATCGGATCTCGGGCGGCCTGTGCCGGCCCCAGGCTGCCACGCAGGCCGAGCGTCCTTGCAAAAGGCATACCCTGACGGCGTGCCGCCGACATGGGGATGCTGCGTATGCTACCTGCACCGGTACCGGGCCCGGTAGTGCCGGTTGCGCACCACGGGAGTGCTTGAGACGGCATGACGTTTGATCAATGCTTGCGCGAGACTCCGCGGCGCCTGGTCAGGTGGATCGGCGTGGCTGTCGGGTTGGTGATCCTCGGTGTTGCTGCAGGCGTCAGCGCGGGGGAGACCCGCCTCGAGCGCGTGGAGGCGTCTGCGGCATCCATGGAACGTCTGCACAGCCTGCTTGTGCTGGTGGATGGGGAGCCGCGGATCGAGCGGGTGTTCCAGGGCGGGGATCTGGAGACCCCGGTCAACATCAAGTCCGTTTCCAAGACCGTGCTCTCGGCACTGGTGGGCGCAGCCATCCAGGAGGGCGTGCTGACCGGCGTCGACCAGTCCATCGCCGATGCCCTGGGTGGCCGGCTGCCGCCGGACGCCGACCCGGCGGTGGCGGACATTACCATCGGCCACCTGTTGTCGATGCAGTCCGGGCTGGAGCGGACGTCCGGTGCCAACTACGGCACCTGGGTGGCCAGCAGCGACTGGGTCGCGGACGCGCTGCGTCGACCCATGGTGGGCGAGCCCGGCGGGCGCATGCGGTACTCCACGGGAAACTCCCATCTGCTGTCGGCGGCCCTGGTCGAGCAGTCGGGTCAGACCACCCTGGAGCTCGCCCGGCGCTGGCTGGGTGCACCGCTGAACATCCGCGTTCCCGACTGGCTGCGCGACCCCCAGGGCGTGCATTTCGGCGGCAACGAGATGCGTCTCAGCCCGCGGGCGCTGGCCCGGTTCGGCGAGCTCTATCGGCTCGGTGGCGAGATCGGCGGCCAGCGGATCCTGGCCGAGGAGTGGATCGACGCATCCTGGACGCCCCGCGGCCGCTCCCGGTTCACCAATGACGCTTACGGGTACGGGTGGTTCATCACGGACCTGAACGGGCACCGTGCCTACTACGGGTGGGGGTTCGGCGGCCAGATGCTCTACGTGGTGCCGGACCTGCGGATGACCGTGGTGCTCATCTCCGACCCGAATCCGCCATCGCCGGGGGGTGCGTATCGCCGGCAGCTGGAACGACTGGTTGCCGATCAGCTGATTCCGGCAGTGCAGGCCCATGCGGCATCAGCGGAATAGACTCATGCGCTGCATGACGCCATCCCGACGCCAGCGCCAGTGATACACCGCACCGGCGATGTGGACGCAGGCAAGCAACAGGATGGCCCAGCCGACCACCGCATGCCAGAAGAACAGCCGGCCTGACAGCGCCTCGTCCACGCCGATCAGCCCCGGCAGCGGCACGCCGAAGAAACTGACCGGGTAATCGCCGGCGGCCGTCGCCAGCCACCCGAGCACGGGCATGGTGATGAGCAGCAGGTAGAGCAGCGTGTGCACGGTGTTGCTCAGTGCCCGTTGCCAGGGCTCCAGGGGGCGGAAGTAGTCCGGCTTCCCGGCCAGCGCCCGCAGCATCACCCGCACGACCATGAGTACCAGAATCAGGATGCCAGCCGTCTTGTGGCCGGTGTAGAGGATGTCCGGTGCGAGGGTGCCGAACTGATCCCGCGCGCCCTCCGGCCCGAGCGTCCCCAGTGTCATGCCCACCCCCAGGGCAAGCACGACCAGTGCGGCGACCGCCCAGTGGAGCAGGCGCTGAACCAGGGCGTAGCGGCGCGTGGCGATCTCTGCCGTGGTGCGGTTCATGGGCGTGCGCCTCTCCTGCGAACGAACGGTCAGGGTCTCTGGTAAGGTATGCTGCAGCCATGGAACAGAGTCAATCCGAAGATCAGTTCGCGCCAGGCCGCCTGTATCGCGTCACGCCAAGACTCGCCCGCATCACCGCGCCCAATCCGGGCATGATGACCGGCCCGGGAACCAATACCTGGATCGTGGGGGATGCCGACCGGGTGGTGGTGGACCCCGGGCCGGACGACGAGGCGCACCTCCAGGCCGTGGCGGACGCCGGGGAGGGGCGCATACGCGCCATACTCATCACCCATGCCCACCCGGACCACTCGCCCGGCGCAAGGCGGCTGCAGGCCATCACCGATGCACCGGTCATGGCCCATCCCAACGAGCTCCAGGGCATCCGCGATGATGCGCTTGCGGCGGATCACGCCATTGACGACGGCGACCGGCTCGACGGTGACGACTTCACCCTGCACTGTCTGCACACGCCCGGTCATGCGGCCGATCACCTGTGTTTTCTGCTGGAGCAGGACCGCATCCTGATTGCCGGCGACCAGGTCATGGATGGCAGCACCGTGGTGATCAGCCCGCCGGACGGTTGCATGCAGGACTACCTGAGCTCCCTGCGCCGGCTGCGGGAGCTGTCGCTGGACGCGATCGCGCCCGGTCACGGCCGCCTGTTACGGCCGCCGCGCGACGTCCTCGATGCGGTGATCGCGCACCGGCTGGAACGGGAACGCATGATCCTGGAACTGGTCAGTGCAGGTGAGGCGCAGATCCCGGGGCTGGTGGGCCGCATCTACACCCATGTGCCGGAGGCCTTGCAGCGCGTGGCCTTCGGTTCGGTGCGCGCGCATCTGGAGAAACTGCGTGACGAGGGGCGGGTCACCGGAGACGGGCACGGGCCGTGGCGTCCCGCAAGTGCTGGAAATGGCGAGGATCAATCATGAGTACGCAACAGACCGCGATTCTGGGCGGGGGCTGCTTCTGGTGCCTGGATGCCGTGTTTCGGGAGTTGAGCGGCGTGCACGAGGTGGTCTCCGGCTACGCTGGCGGCGAGCGAGAGAACCCCACCTACGAGCAGGTGTGCAGTGGTGCCACCGGTCATGCCGAGGTGGTCCGCGTGCGCTTCGACCCGGACGTCATCAGCTACGCGGAGCTGCTGCAGGTGTTCTTCAATATCCACGACCCCACCCAGCTCAACCGGCAGGGCAACGACGTGGGCACGCAGTACCGCTCCACCATCATGCCCCTGGATGACGAGCAGGAGCGCCAGGCGCGGGAAGCGGTCCGTCGCGAAGAAGACAGCGGCGTGTGGCAGCACCCGGTGGTGACCACCATCGAGCCGGACGTTACGTTCTGGCCGGCGGAGACGGAGCATCAGGACTTCTTCAGCGCAAACATGTTCCAGCCCTACTGCCAGTTCGTGATCGCGCCGAAGCTCAAGCATGCCCGCGAGGCGTTTCCGGAGCGTATGCAGTCATGAGATCAGGACCCGGCTGGAAAGGCGTGATCTGCCTGTGCGCCATGGTTGTCGCGCCGGCGGCGTTCGGCGAGGGCCTTGAGCAGGCGCTGGAGGCGATCGACGGGCGCTGTGCCGATCGTGCGGCCGAGGAGGTCGCGGCCGAATGGCCGGAGATCGAGCGCGGTGCTGAAGAACGGGGGCTGGAAGTGACCCAGCGCCACCGGGCGGCGCACGAGCGCGTGCTCCAGCGTCGGTGCGCGGTGTCGGATCGTATCGAGCTGGTTGAAGGGATTCGGGAAGACCTGTCCGAAGACGAGTGGGAGGATTTCGGAGGGGATGAGCTGCTGCGGGATCTGCGTGACGAGATCCAGGCGCTGCAGGCCTATTGATGCGGCCGGGCCGCGACGGTCACGTTGCCCGTCGCGGCGTTGCCGGGGCACGATGGCTCAGGCGGCGGTGCGCGAGAACCGCATGGCCGCGGTGTGGATCGCGCGGATGACGTACTGGATGCCGGTGGCGATGACGGCGCCCCGGAGCATGTCCGCCTCCAGGCGAACCTGGGCGAGATGCGGCTGTTCGGCCGCCGGCGTGTGCTGCTGGATGGGATCGTACTGCATGACGGCCTCCTGTGTTGACTGCGTGAATGGCACTACAAAACGGACGAACGCGGCGCGCAGGCCGGTCGTCCTGTATCGGGTGCTCTCGGAAACGTCCCTGCTGCCAGGGTGTTTCACGGCCATCGGCAGGCACCGATGAAAGGCTCTGCGGGAGAGGAACGGTCCGCCTGCGCGATGTTCCGGAATAATAGTGGAAAATCCACCGTGAATCATCCTTTTAGGCGTCATAACCCTTATGATCGGTCAGACCAGGTCGCGCCCTTCCACACCGGTGTGACGGACAAAAAAAAGACGGGCCCCGGTAGGAACCCGTCGAACTTCGTAGAGACTACGAAGGAGGAGGAGAAGCATCACGGGTGGGCTGCATTGCCATGCCGGCCCACCGAACTACGGTCGAACTCAGGCCAGCCCGGAGGGGTCGCGGCCAGCGCAGACGCGGATCGCCGTCTGCAGCGCTTCACGGCTGTCGAATTCGGATTCGAGCAGGCTCACTGTCGCAGTCCGGGACTGGTCGTCACTGGGGGTAGCCGTGTCACCATCTCCCAGACTAAGGAAACTCTTGCGGAGAAAACGTGAAAGCCGCCTCATGGTCACCTCCCGGTGTCAGCTCAGACGATTGCGTCGATGTTGCGAAGCAGCATAACGAAATCTACACGAATAGACAAACCGGTCTTTATCATAAGGGTTTTTCCAGCCTGGCAATAATCAAAGGAGGCTTTGGCTGATGGATCGCGCTTCGGAAATGATGATCTTTGTCCGCTGTGTGGAGGATGGCAGTTTCTCCGCCGCGGCCCGCGCCCTGGACATGACGCCGTCGGCGATCAGCAAGCAGATCCGGCGCCTGGAAGACCGGCTTGGCGCCCGGTTGTTCAATCGCACCACCCGGCGCATCAGCCTCACCGAAGTGGGGCGGGACTTCTACGATCGCTGCTCGCGGATCATGGTGCAGATCGAGGAAGCGGAGGAGGCGGTCAGCTCCCTTCAGGATCAGGTGCGCGGTACACTGCGGGTGACGGGCACTGCCGCGTTCGCGCGGGGTGAAGTCCTGCCACGCATCAACCGGTTTCTCTCCCGGCATCCCGAACTCAACCTGGAGTTCGAGCTCACCGACCGGCAGGTGGACCTGGTGGACGAGGGAGTGGATGCGGCCATCATGCTGCAGGAGCAGGTCAACGACCCCTCGCTGGTGGCGCGCAAGCTCGCGGTGAACCGGCGGATCATCGTGGCGTCGCCGGACTACATCCGGCGCAACGGCGAGCCGCAGACGCCGGAAGAGCTGCTGGACCACAACTGCCTGACGCTCTATAACGTGTCCCGGTTCAACGACTGGGAGTTCGAGTTCGACGACGGTAGCCCCCGTGTCATCCACGTGCGCGGCAACTTCCACGCGAACACGGCCAGTGCGCTTTACGAGGCGGCATTGGCCGGCGTCGGCCTGGCGCGCCTGTCCACGTGGCTGGTCGCCCCCCGTATCCGCAGTGGTGAGCTGGTGCAGTTGCTGCCGGGGTATACGCAGGAGAGTTCGGCCTATTACGTGCTCTTCCCCCAGGGGCGGCACCTGTCCCGCAAGGTGCGTGCGTTCGTGGACTTCCTGGTGGACGAGTTCACCCCGCTGCCGCCCTGGGAGCGGGAAGACCTGGAGCTGGTCAAGGGGATCCGGCCGTCGGTGAACTAGCCGGCCCCGGACCGCTGCACAGTCAATCGAGGAGCGCCATGCCCGCCACATCCATGACCGTCGGTGAGCCGGCCGGACTGCAGCGTCTGGCGGGAATGCTGGGTGCCAGTCAGCGCCCCCTGGTCCTTACCGGTGCCGGGCTGAGCACCGAATCCGGGATTCCGGATTACCGGGACATCCACGGTGGCTGGAAGCGCAAGCCACCGATCCAGTTGCGTGAGTTCCAGCGCAGCGCCCACGCGCGCCGGCGCTACTGGGCCCGCAGCATGGCCGGCTGGTCGCTGATGCGCCGGGCCCGACCGAATGCCGGGCACGAGGCGCTGGCGCGCCTGGAGCAGGCGGGCCATCTGCACTGGCTGATTACCCAGAACGTGGACGGGCTGCACCAGCGGGCCGGAAGCCGTGCCGTGACCGACCTGCACGGGCGACTGGACGTGGTGGCGTGCCTTGACTGTGGCCACCGCCTGGCGCGGGATGCCATGCAGTCCACCCTGGTGGACTGGAACCCCGGCTGGGACGTGGAGCCGGAGCAGCTGGCCCCGGATGGCGACGTCGACCTGGAATCCGCCGCCTTCGAGACGTTTCGTGTCCCCGACTGTCCTTCCTGCGGCGGGCTGCTCAAGCCTGAAGTGGTGTTCTTCGGCGAGAAGGTGCCACCCGAGCGTGTCGCTACCGCATTCGCGCGCCTCGACGAGGCGGACCTGTTGCTGGTGGTCGGCTCTTCCCTGATGGTGTGGTCCGGCTACCGGTTCGTTCGCCACGCCGCCGCCCGGGGCATTCCGGTGGCGGTGCTGAACCTTGGTGAGACGCGCGGTGACCGTGAGGCGACGATCAAGGTCGAGGCCTCCTGCGGCGACGCACTGACCACCCTCCTGACCGCCCTGGAGGCCTGATCCGTGACCACCGCGCACGCCAATCGGGCCACCGCACCCGTCGGGGTGTTCGATTCCGGTCTCGGCGGCCTGTCGGTTCTGCGCGAGATTCGCGCGCTGCTGCCCGGCGAGGACCTGCTCTATGTCGCCGATGCGGCGCACGTCCCTTATGGTAACCGGACGCCGGATGCCATCCGCGCCCGGGCGCAGGCCGTCTCCGGCTTTCTGCTGGAGCAGGGCGCCAAGGCCGTGGTGGTCGCGTGCAACACGGCGACAGCCGTCGCCGTGACCGCGTTGCGGGAACGCTGGCGTGTGCCCATCATTGGCATGGAGCCGGCCATCAAGCCCGCCGCCGGGCTGACCCGTAACGGCACAGTGGGCGTGCTGGCGACGGAAGGGACGCTTGCGAGTGCCCGGTTCGCGGCGTTGCTGGAGCAGTACGCCGGCGATCTGCACGTGGTCACGCAACCGTGCCCCGGGCTGGTGGCGGCGGTGGAGTCGGGAGAGCTGCACGGCGACCGTGCCCGGGCGCTGCTGGCGCGCTACCTGCAGCCGCTGCAGGCGGCTGGCGCCGATGTCATCATCCTGGGCTGCACCCACTATCCGTTCCTGACCCCGGCCATCCGCCAGCGGGTGGGCGCGGACGTGGCCATTGTCGACACGGGGGCGGCGGTGGCGCGCGAGGTCCGGCGCCGGCTTCAGCTTCACGGGCTTCTGGCCCCGGCGGAGCGCTGCGGCAGCAGCCGGTTCTGGAGTACCGGCGATCTTGCAGCGGGCGAGCCCGTACTCGCCCGCCTCTGGGGCGAAGCGGCGCCGTTGCGGCCGCTGCAGTCCGCGCGGGAAGGCGGCCTCAGTGCGTGAGGCCCGCTGACGGGGGATGCAGGTTTCTGATTGGCCGGAACGAGAATGGCCCTGCCGCGCGCAACCCCTTGAACGGCGCGATACCGAACATGTCCCGGAATGACCGGCTCAGGTGGGCGAGGTCGGCGAACCCGGCCGTCAGGGCCAGGTCCGTCAGGTGCCGGTACTGTGGAAGCTCCTCCGCGGCCGCCTGGAGTCGTTGCCAGAGCCGGTAGCGGCGGAAACGGATGCCCGTCCCCTCCCGGAACACCGTCTGAAAGCGCCGGGGTGACAGATGCACGTGCCGCGCAACGTCCTCCAGCGAGAGCTCGTCCGTGGGGTGGTCCCGCAGCCAGGCGAGCGCCCGTTCGAGACGGGAATGCGTGGGGGGCGTATCCTCCAGCGCCAGCGCCTCGGCGATCCGGGTGAAGGCTTCGTCGCCGCCGGTGCGCTCGCGCCGGATCTCGCGCAGCAGTGCCGCCAGCGTCTGCAGCTGACCGGGGGTTTCGTGGCAACTGCTGCGCTCCGTTCTGGCGCGGGCGTCGGCAAACGCCGGGTGCTCCGCTGACAGGAACAGGAAGGCCATCTCCCGGCCGTCCGGCGTGATCGGCGGTGTTACCGTTTCCGGTGGTACGCACAGCAACGGCACGGACCGGGTCGCATCGCCGACCCGGATCGGTCCGTCCAGTCCCACGTACAGCCCCAGCGCAGGGTGCGCATGGGCGCTCAGCGGCGGCGTGGGGCCAAGGTAGGCCAGCCAGCCACAGCCCGCGTAGATGATCCCTCGTCGTTGTGCCCTTGCCATATCAGGCCTCCATGAGCCGGTGCCGCTCCGTCGATGCCTGCCTCGTCATGTTGACGTAGCGCAATCCTCTATTCATTATCAGGAAAGACTACTTGTCAAAAACGGAGCCTACAATGTACGCAGCCATCATGTTCGCCCTGCTGGCTTTTTTTCTTGTTGCCCTCTACCGCGGCGCCCGCCTCATTACTCTGACAGCGCTGGTTGCCGCGGCGTTCATGGTCACATGGCTGGCGGGGCCGCTGGGGACCGTGGGTGCAGTGATCGGGGCGCTGGTGCTGGTGCCGCTGGCGGCGCTGCTCAACGTCTCCGCGCTGCGGAGGCAGGTGCTGACAGCGCCCCTGTTCAGGGCCTTCCGTGCCGTGCTGCCCGCCATGTCGGATACCGAGCGCGAGGCGCTGGAGGCTGGTGACACCTGGTGGGAAGCGGAGCTGTTCCGGGGGCGACCCGACTGGTCGCAACTGCTGGATACGCCCTATGTCGCGCTCACGGAGGACGAGCAGCGGTTCCTGGACGAGGACACCGATGCGCTCTGCGCCATGCTCGACGAATGGCAGATCCACTTCGAGGACAAGGACCTGCCGCCGGAGGTGTGGGCGTTCATCCGCGAGCGTGGATTCTTCGGCATGCTGATCCACAAGGAGCACGGCGGCCTGGGTTTCTCCGCCCAGGCGCAGTCCATGGTGGTGTCCAAGATTGCCACCCGCTCGGTCACCGCCGCGGTGACTGTCATGGTGCCCAACTCCCTGGGGCCGGGCGAGCTCCTGCAGCACTACGGCACCGCCGAGCAGCAGGCCTACTGGCTGCCGCGTCTGGCGCGCGGGGAGGAGACCCCCTGCTTCGCCCTGACCGGCCCTGAAGTGGGCTCGGATGCCGGCGCCATTCCGGATACCGGCGTCGTCTGCCGTCGGCAGGTCGATGGGGAGTCGGTGCTTGGCATCGAGCTCACATTCGACAAGCGCTACATCACGCTGGCTCCCGTGGCCACCGTCATCGGGCTCGCGTTCCGCCTGCTGGATCCGGACGGGCTGCTCGGCGACGGCACGACCACGGATTACGGCATCACCTGCGCACTGGTCCCGGGTGATGCCGAGGGGTTGGAGATCGGCCGCCGGCATTACCCCGGCGGCGCCTTCATGAACGGCCCCCTGCGCGGGCGCAACGTGTTCGTGCCCCTGGATGCGATCATTGGTGGCCCGGCCATGGCCGGCGCGGGCTGGCGCATGCTGGTGGAGTGCCTGTCCGCCGGGCGTGGCATCTCGCTGCCGGCGCTGGCGACCGCCACGGGTAAGGGGTTGTACGGTGCCACCGGTGCCTACACGGCGATCCGCCGTCAGTTCAACGTGTCCATCGGCTGGTTCGAGGGCGTCCAGGAGGCCATGGGCCGGATCGGCGGCCTGACCTACACGCTCGAGGCCAGCCGGACCCTGACCGCAACGGCCCTGGATCAGTGCTCACCGGGCGTCATCACCGCGCTGCTGAAATACCACAGCACGGAGATGATGCGGCAGGTGGTCACCGACGCCATGGACATCCACGGCGGCCGTGGCGTGATCATGGGGCCGCGCAACTACCTGGCCATTCCCTGGCAGCTGCTGCCCGTGGCCATCACCGTGGAAGGCGCCAACATCATGACCCGCAGTCTGATGATCTTCGGGCAGGGCGCCATTCGCTGCCACCCGTACGTCTATCCGGAAATGGAGGCGACCCGCGACAACAACCTGGAGCGTTTCGACCGGCTGTTCTGGGCCCACGCCGGCTACACCGTCAACCGTGGCGTGCGCGCTTGGGGGCTGGCCCTCACCGGCGCGAGGCTGGCGCGGGCCCCGGTCACCGGCCCCCTCAAAGGGTATTACCGGGACGTGGAGCGCCTCTCGGCCGCCCTGTCGTTCTGCTCCGACGTGGCCATGAGCACCCTGGGGGGCAGCCTCAAGCTCAGGGAATCCACCTCGGCGCGGCTGGGCGACATCCTCTCGCAGCTCTACCTGGCCACGGCCGTGCTCAAGTACTACGAAACCTACGGGCGTGATTCCGACGACCACCTGCCCCACGCCCGCTGGGCGCTTGACCACGCACTGAGCCGAGCCGGCGAGGCGCTGGACGCGTTCTGCCGCAACTATCCGAAACCGCTCGTGGGGCGGTTGCTGGCGTGGGTGGTGCTGCCCTTCGGCCAGCCCTGGAAGCGGCCCGCCGATGCGCTCAATGGTCAGGTGTCCGAGCTCATGATGCGCCCGAATGCCGTCTCCGAGGCCCTGCGCGGGCACATCTACGTGGGGGATCGTGCCACCGACCCCACTGGCCAGCTGCTGGAGACGTTCGAGCAGTTGCAGACGGTGGGCCCGGCCTACGAGCGTCTCCTCAAGGCGGTCTCCCGTGGCCGGATCACCGGGGCTGATCTGGACGCCCAACTCGAAGCCGCCGTGAGCGAGGAGATCATCGGCCCGGCGGATGCGGACGCGATCCGTGCCTATGACGCCCTGCGCCGGGAGGCCATTCTCACCGACGACTTCGATGCGGAGTACGTCCGCGATCCGCTGGCGTTCCGGCGAGACGGAGCCGGGGCGGGCGCGCGCCACGCCGGGTGACACCCGGCGATCACAATGACAGGGAGGAGATCCCATGGAGGAGAAGACACGTGTCGGCATGACCGAGCTGGCCGCCGGGGCGCTGCGGATCATCCCGCGGCTGCCCACGGCCAACAAGGGGCTGGCATTGCTGCCACTGATCCGCTCCGGTCAGCGCCGTTCCATCGGCCGGATGGTGGAGAAGTGGGCCCGCAAGCGGCCCGGCGCCATCGCGCTGCGTGACGCCGGTGGCGAGCTGACCTACCGCGATCTGAGTGGTTCGGCCAACCGGATCGGTCACTTGCTGCAGCAGGAGGGAGTCCGCAAGGGCGATGCCGTTGCCGTACTCATGCACAACCGCAAGGAGCTTGTGGTGGCCGCCACCGGCGCTCTCAAGTTCGGCGGGGTCGCCGGGTTGCTGAACTACAACCAGCAGGGCGACGTGCTGGCGCACAGCCTGGCCCTGATCGAGCCCCGGGCCCTGATCGTGGGGACCGAATGCCGGGAGGCGTTCGAGTCGGTGCGTGACCGCCTGCCCGCATCCCTGGCCGGGCGGGTATTCTGGGTTGCAGACGGTGACGCCGCACCGATCGACGGTCTCCGCGACCTGGATGGTGAGTGCGCCGGCATGACCGCCGAAGATCCGCCCGCGGGTGAAGACGTGCGCACCCAGGATGCGGCGTTTCTCATCTTCACGTCGGGCACTACCGGCATGCCGAAAGCGGCCATCATGAGTCATGGCCGCTGGTTGCGGGCCATGGCGGGCGTGGGCATGGCGTCGCTGCGAATGGCCCGCAGCGATGTCTTCTACTGCCCGCTGCCCCTGTACCACAACAACGCCATTACCCTGGCCTGGGGGGCGACACTCAGCGCGGGGGCCACTCTGGCCATCGGCCGGAAGTTCTCCGCCTCCCGGTTCTGGGACGAGGTCAGTGCCTTCCAGGCCACCGCGTTCTGCTACATCGGCGAACTGTGCCGTTACCTGCTCGAGCAGCCGGCGCATCCGCTGGAGCGCAGCCATGGCGTGCGCGTGGTGCTTGGAAACGGGCTGCGGCCCGAGCTGTGGCAGGCCTTCCGCGAGCGTTTCGGCGTCCCCCATATCAATGAGTTCTACGGCGCCAGCGAGTGCAATCTGCTGTTCACCAACAGCTTCAACGTCGATGCCTCCTGCGGGTTCTGTCCGCTGTCCTACGCCGTGGTCGCCTACGACCCGGACACGGAGGAGCCCGTACGGGACAGCAAAGGCCGGCTGCGGCAGGTGCGGACCGGCGAGTCGGGGCTGTTGCTCTCCCGTGTTACCCGCCTGTCTCCCTTCGACGGGTATACCAGCGAGGAGGAGGGGGAGCGCAAACTCCTGCGCGACGGGTTCCGCCGTGGCGACTGCTGGTTCAATACCGGTGACCTGGTGCGCGCCATGGGGTTTCGCCATGTGCAGTTCGTGGACCGGCTCGGGGATACGTTCCGCTGGAAAGGCGAGAACGTGGCCACCACCGAGGTGGAGTCGGTCATGAACGCCCATGAGCAGGTTCACGAGGCGGTGGTGTACGGGGTCGAAGTGCCGGATGCGGAGGGACGGGCCGGCATGGCCTCCCTCACGCTCGTGGATGACCGCAGGCCGCTGGATGGTCGCGGGCTTGCCGAGCACCTGCACGCCCGGCTGCCCGAGTATGCCGTGCCGCTGTTCCTGCGGGTACGTGACGGCCACGACAGCACCACCACGTTCAAATACCAGAAAACCGCCCTCAAGCGCGAAGGCTTCGATCCGCGGACGGTACCCGACCCGGTCTATGTGCTGCGGGACCGTCAGCGCGGTTACGAGCCCATGGATGCGCAGCTCCACGACGCGTTCTGCGCCGGGGCGCACGGCGATCAGCGGGAGGCGGTGAATGAGTGACTACCTGATTCGCGCGAGCCGCCATCCCGTTCTGCGCCGGGGCATCGACGCGCTGGGGTTGCCGACGCCCGCGCCACTGGTACGCGCCCGCCAGCCCTGGGCCGATGCACTGCTCGGGGGGCGGCGGGTCGCCTGCGCGGCGCCGAACCGTGATCAGGCCGCTGTCGAGGGGGTGCTGACGGCGGCGGGAGCGTCTGTGGCAGGTGATCAGGAGGCGGTGGAGGGGCTGGTCTTCGACGGCCGCGGGCTGGAACGGCCCGCGGATCTGGGGGCTGTATACGCGTTCTTCCACGGCGTACTGCCGCGCCTGCAGCACAACGGCCGGGTCGTGGTGCTGGCCGTGCCCCCGGAGTCCGTGGCAGATCCCGCGGCGGCGGCAACCCAGCGCGCCCTGGAAGGGGTCACGCGTTCGCTTGCCAAGGAGCTGGGGCGTCGCCAGGCCGCCGCCAACATGATTTACGTGCGGCCCGGCAGCGAGGCCATGCTGGCGCCGCCGCTGCAGTGGCTGCTGTCACCCTGGGCCGCGTACGTGGACGGGCAGCCGCTGACGGTTGACTCACCGGCTGAAGGTCACGCCGTGCCTCTGGCGGGGTCCCTGCGCGGAAAAACGGCACTGGTGACCGGCGCGTCCCGGGGTATCGGGGCGGCCACCGCAAGGCGGCTTGCCGCCGAGGGGGCGCAGGTGCTGTGCCTGGACCGGCCGGCGGTCGACGCCGAACTCCAGGCGCTTGCCAGTGAGCTGGGCGGCGGGGCCCTGGCGGTGGACATCACCGCGCCCGGCACCCCCGCCGAGACCGCAGCGGTGCTGCGCACGATGGCGGGCGGTGTGGACCTGGTGGTCCACAATGCCGGGGTGACCCGGGACCGGACCCTGGCACGGATGAGCCGGGATGAGTGGGATGCCGTGCTGGCAGTGAACCTGGAGGCCGTCCTGGCCATGGACGGGCAGCTTCTGGACGTGGAGGATCTGGTCCGGCCGGGTGGCCGGATCGTATGCCTGTCGTCCATCGGCGGGATTGCCGGCAACGTGGGGCAGACCAACTACGCGGCCAGCAAGGCGGCGCTGATCGCCTACGTCGCCGCACAGGGGCGCAGGCTCGCCCCGCGCGGGATCGGCTGCAACGCGGTTGCTCCGGGATTCATCGAAACGCAGATGACCGCGGCCATGCCCTTCACTGTCCGGGAGGGTGGGCGCCGGCTGAATGCGTTCTCCCAGGGCGGGCATCCGGACGATGTGGCCGACGCGGTGGCGTTCCTGGGCAGTCCGGGTGCCGCGGGGATCACCGGCCAGACCCTGCGCGTTTGCGGACAATCCCTGCTGGGGGCGTAGCCATGGGGGGCAGCAGCCATACACGGCATTATTCGCGCATGCCGTCGGCGTTCCGGGGCCTGGTCCGCGCCGCCCTGCGTGGCGGCGCCACCGCAGAAACCGCTGGCGACGTGCCCCCCATCGTGGCCTGCGTGCCCCCGGCGCCACCCGATGCGCGCCGCCTGAACGCCTACCGTGCCGTGTGTGGCTTCGCCGACGACGGCCTGCTGCCGGTCACCTATCCGCACGCCATGGCCGGGCCGCTCCATCTGGCGGCGCTGACACACCCCGCGTTTCCGTTTCGGTTGCCGGGGCTGGTCCATGTGCGCAACACGGTGTGCCAGTACCGCGGCATCGACGCCGGCGAACCGCTCGCCCTGCAGGTGGCGCTTGGTGGCAGGCGGGAGGTGGACAAGGGCGTGGAGTTCGACATGACCACGTCGGCACTGGACGCCGCGGGAGCTGTCGTGTGGACCGGCACCAGTACCAATCTCGCCCGCCGCGCCGGCAGGCGCCCGGGCGGGGCGCGGAGCGTGCCGGCCATGGGGGGTTATGCCGAGATCGGCGCCTGGGAGGCGCCGGCGGGGATCGGGCGCCGTTACGGGTGGATTGCAGGGGATCTCAACCCCATCCACCTGCATGATGCCCTGGCACGGGTCTTCGGCATGCCCGGGTCGATTGCCCACGGTATGTGGCTGTTCGCCCGCAGCCTCGCTGCGCTGCAGCCGTCCTGGCCGGGTGCGGTCCGCCTGGAGGTCGCGTTCCGCCGCCCGGTGCGTCTGCCGGGCCAGGTCCGCCAGTGGGTCCGTGATGACGACGGGGGCACCACCTATGTACTCACGGACCCCGGGGCCGAGGTGCGGCATCTGAGCGGTTCCGTGGCCGCCGTGCCCTGAGTCAGCCGCCAAGCCCCTCCGGCAGTTCCCCGTTATCGTCGTCCGACTCCCGCTCCGCTTTCCACTCGGCCTTGATCCGGCGTGCGCGCTCCCGCTCCAGTGCGTCGTCGGCGTCACGGGGCTCGGTGTCGAGAGCGCGTTCCAGCTGCGCCATGGCCGCGTCCCAGTTACCGTCACGATCCAGTCGCAGCAGCGCTTCGCCATACTCGGTGCGTGCCATGACCAGATCCGGGTCTTCCTCCAGCGCCTTCTCGAACCAGGAGACCGCTTCGTCGCGATTGGCGCCGTAAGTGAGCCGGGCCAGGGCACCGCCGACCCGGTCGACCAGCTCCGTGTGGTAGCCGCCATAGGTCCCCAGCGCGGAGGGGAGTTCCGGCATTTCCTCCAGGGCCGCGTCCAGGTGATCGGTCACCCGTCCGGGGATACCGGCACGCACTGCCTGACCAGTGGAGAGGTGCTTCGAGTGCTGGCCCAGCAGCAGGGCGAAGCCGGCGTGCTCCCAGGGCGGGATAGCGCCGTCGCGGCTCTGCATCCGTTCCTCCATCATCTCCACGCCGTGGGCGAGCATGGCGGCACGGTCATCGCTGTCGTCGGGAAGATGGTTGGCGTAGGTCAGCCAGGCGCGGCCGGCGAGAAGATTGCCGGCGTGGCCGGCTTCGGTGCCGATCCGGTAGGCCTTCTGGAAGTCGCCGGCGTGGTATTGCCGCCACCCCTGGACGAGCGTCTCTGCGACCTGCGCCGGGTCGTCCACGCCTTCCCCCCACCGTTCCACGTGGTCCGCGTCCGGCCAGGGGAGCCCGTCGCGCCTGTGCAGCGCCTGCCACGCCTCGCGCAGCTCGTCCGGGGAGTACTCGAAGGTACCGAGATCGTCCGGGAAGGCGTTCCATTCACCCTCCCAGTGCGGTGGTTCGTCCGCGGTGGCAAGCCCTGCGCCCAGCAGGATCGAGCCGACCAGCATGCGCGCTGTGCCCATGGGGCCCCTCCTCAAGTCGGCGATACCCGATTGAGGGTACGACGCGCCCGCCGGCAAGGCTTGAAAGTATCGGCTGCCTTTGCCGGGAAATAGGTGTCAAGAAAACCGACAGGCGCCGCTAGTGCCAGTACGTGGGCAGGTCGATGGCCACCTCGGCTGCTGGTCGTTCGCGTTCCCGCAGTGACGGGCCGTAGCGCTCCTCGGCCTTGCGCTGGAAATAGGCGCGGTTGTCGCCCACCAGGCCGCCAGCAGTCGCGTGGGCAACCACGCTGAGGGTGTAAGGGAAGGTGTCGGGGTCAACCGCGCGGCTCCCCTGGATGCCGCGATTGTATGCGGTGATCAGCTCCCGCCACGTCATGCTCTGGCGGGTGTTGAGGCGGTCGAGAAAGCACACGCCGACCCGGATATTCCATCTGTCGTCATGAATCAGCCGGGCGATGATCTCCTCTTCCGTGCGGAAGCGGCCCAGTTCCGGGCAATGCTCCAGGGCGTCACGGGCGGCGCCGAGCTGCAATTGCATGACACCATAGGAGCGGCGCCCGAAACCGTTGCTGCGGTCGCCCACCTTGTGATCGGTTCCGGCGGAGGACTCCTGGAGGAGAATGGACGTGGTGGTGACCGCCAGATTGCGCTTCATGCCTTCGTGCCAGGCGTACACGAGCAGATCGTGCTGACGTTCGGTCATCCCCGGCGGGATGGGGTCGGCCACCGCGGCGTGGCTGGACGACGCCACCATGACGACGGCAACGACCAGCGGCCTGAGCCAGCGCCGGGGAATGCCGGAGCCGTAGCGGACGGGTGACGGGCACAGCGACGGAGCGGTGGATGCGGGTGCCATGGCGTGAACTCCTGCGTAATCGACGGGCACGGCAGCGCTTTTTATGATTGTCGCGAGCCGCGGACCGACCGCATGCAGCTTCGTTGCCAACGCACCGAACCTGTATCGCTAACACGCGGTTAGCTGCTGAATTGAATCAGGAGTCTTATCTTTTTGTGCGGGAGATGTAAAAAATTCCGACAAGCGCCGGGCAGAGGGTGTTCGACGGCGTCCTGGAGAGGGGAAATTGGTGGGTCGTGCAGGATTCGAACCTGCGACCAGCGGATTAAAAGTCCGATGCTCTACCAACTGAGCTAACGACCCGACCGCCGCGAATCATACCCAAACTAATCTGGCTGTCAAACCTTGGGCCATGTTCGCCAGGGTTCACACGCCGGGCCGGTAGCGTGTGGGGTCGGTGACGCCGGCCTCGCTGAAACCGGCCGCCCGCAGGCGGCAGGAGTCACAGACACCACAGGCGCGGCCCTGGTCATCCGCCTGGTAGCAGGAGACGGTGCGGCTGTAATCCACGCCCAGGGCGAGGCCGTGGCGAATGATATCGGCCTTGCTCATGTCGCTCAGCGGTGCATGGACGCGGAAACGCTGCTCACCCTCGGTGCCGGCACGGGTGGCCAGGTTGGCCGTGGCCTCGAACGCACGGATGAAATCCGGGCGGCAGTCGGGATATCCCGAGTAATCCACGGCGTTGACGCCGATGAACAGGTCGAACGCCCCCACGACCTCCGCGTAGCCCAGGGCCAGTGACAGGAAGACGGTGTTGCGCGCGGGCACGTAAGTGACGGGAATGCCGTCGGCGGGCGTCTCGGGGACGTCAATGGCGGTATCGGTCAGTGCCGAGCCGCCGATGGCGCCCAGATCCAGGGTGACTCGCCGGTGCTCGTGGGCGCCCTGTGCGGCGATGGCGTCGCAGGCGGCCAGCTCCGAGCGGTGGCGCTGGCCGTAGTCGAAACTGATGGCGTGGCACCGGTAGCCGAGATCCCGGGCCATGGCGAGTACGGTGGCCGAGTCGAGTCCTCCGGAGAGCAGGATGATTGCGGGGCGCTGTGTGCCGCTCATGGTCAGCGTCCCGGGACGTCGCCCCAGAGCAGCTTGTGCAGCTGGAGCTGGAAGCGGACGGGCAGGGCGTCGGCAACCACCCAGTCCGCCAGGTCGCGCCCGGAGAGCTGGCCGAAACTCGGGGAGAAGAGCACTTCGCAGCGGTCCGCCAGGGCGTAGTCCGCGAGCACGGCGCACGCCCACTCGTAGTCGGCCCGGTCGCAGATGACGAACTTGACCTGATCGTTCGGCTCCAGGAGCTCGATGTTGGACCACAGGTTCCGACTGGACTCGCCCGATGCCGGGGTCTTGAGGTCGACCACGCGGCTGACGCGGCTGTCGATGCCGTCGATGTCCATGGCGCCGGAGGTCTCGATGGAGACCTCATGACCGGCGTCCACCAGCGCCTGCAGCAGGGCGTGGCACCCCTTGCGCTGGGCCAGCGGTTCGCCTCCGGTCACGGTGACGTGGCGGCTGCCGTGGCGCTGCACCTCGGCCATGATCTCGGGCAGCGACCGGGTATCCCCGCCGTGGAACGCATAGGCGGTGTCGCAGTAATGACAGCGCAGCGGGCAGCCGGTCAGGCGCACGAACACGGTGGGCCAGCCCACGCTGCGTGCCTCGCCCTGCAGGGAGTGGAAGATCTCGGTGATGCGCAACCGCGCTGTCTCGGTGGTCTCGTTCATGGTCGCCGCTCAGCGGCCTTCGTCGTCCATTTGTTCGAGCCGGTTGCCGGCGAGGCTGGCGACGGTGCTGTCGGGGTATTCGTCGCGTACCGCCTCCAGCAGCTCGCGGGCCTCGCTCCACTCTTCCCGCTCGTAGTGTATGTATCCGGCCTTGAGCTTGGCATCGGCGTGTTTGCCGCTGTCCGGGTTGTCGATCAGGGTCTGGAAGTGTTCCATGGCTTCATCGAATTCCCGCACCACATAGTGCGTCTCGGCGAGCCAGTAGCGGGCGTTGTCCGCGTAATCGCTGTCGCCGTGGTCATCCAGGATCTCCTGGAACCCGTCGCCGGCTTCCGCGTAATCGCCGTCGCGAAGCTTATCAAAAGCGCGCGAGTAGATCTCGGCCGCGTCAGAGGTGTCGTCTTCCGCTTCTGCGGCTGCCTCGTCGTCCATCAGGGCGTCATCGTCGTCAACGGCGGCGTCCAGGGCCGGCGTGTCGGGCAGGGTGTCGGCGGTGCCGCCCGCGACGCCGGACTGTTCCAGTTCGAGCACCCGGTCGTCCAGGTCTTCGAAGAGGTTGCGTTGCTGCCGGTTGACCTCCTCGATCTGCCGCTCCAGGGACTCGATTTCACCGATGAGCTGGGAGACCTCCCGCTGCAGCCGCTCCTGGCGGTTGCTCAGCTCGGCCAGGGCCCGGGAGTCCAGCACGCGCTCCAGCCGTTCGATGCGGCGTTCCAGGTCGTCGTCGGCGCTGGCAAGACCGGGTGCTGACAGGGACGCTGCCAGCAACAGGCTCAGACAGCTGGCGAAGATGGACCGGCGCTTGGTGGGCATGTTCGGAACGCGATTCATGGATCGTCACCTGTGGAAGCAGGCGGCAATGACCGCGCGTCACCGCCGCTCAGGGGTGTCCCGGGGGCATTGCCCCCGGGGGGTCGGTCTGTATCAGTAGACCAGTTCGGCGCGACGGTTCTGCTGGTAGGCTTCTTCATCGCTGCCGCTGGCGACCGGGCTCTCTTCGCCGTAGCTGACCACCTCCAGCTGATCCTCGGAGGCGCCGCTCAGCACGAGGATACGCTTCACCGATTCCGCGCGGCGTTCGCCGAGTGCCAGGTTGTACTCGCGCGCACCGCGCTCGTCGGTATGGCCCTCGATGGTGACTTCCTGGTTCGGGTGGTCCGACAGGAACTCGCCATGGGCTTCGAGTATCTCCATATCCTCGTCGCGGATGTCGCTACTGTCAAAAGCGAAGTAGACCACGCGATCGGAGATCGGGCTGTCCGGGTCGTCCAGCGCCGCCTCCAGGGCTTCGCCTTCGAGAGCGCCGCGCTCGCGGGCCGCACGGGCTTCCGCCTCGCGCCGCTCTTCCTCGTCCAGGGCGGCCATCTCTTCTTCGGTGAGTTCGTCGTCCTGATCCTCCACCCGCTCCTCGTCCTCGCCCGGTGTGGCGCAACCGGCAAGGACCAGTGCGAAAGCGGCGGCGAGCAGCCAGGGGGCAAACCGTTTGCTATGCGTCATCGTGTATACCTCTCACGTTCAATCATCGTTGTAATGGTTCTACTGCGGCGACCAGGCCGGTTCCCGCAGCGTGCGGCCTTCCGTGGCCATGATGTGGCGTGCCTCGCCATACATGGAGGCCGTACCGAGAACGCCAACGCCATCCTGGCGAGTGGCGTAGACCAGCAACGCACCGTTGGGTGCAAAGCTCGGGCTTTCGTCGTGGGGCCCCTCGCTGACCACCCGGAACCGGTCGCGGTTGAGGTCCTGCACGGCGATGCGGAAGCCGTCGTCGGTGCGGTGGACCATGGCCAGCTGTTCGCCGTCCGGGGAGATGTCCGGGGAGGCGTTGTAGGTGCCTTCGTAGGTGATGCGCTCCACGTTGCCGCCGTCGGCGTCGACCCGGTAGATGTTCGGGTTGCCGGCACGGTCGGAGGTGAAATAGATGCTGTCGCCGTCGGGGCTCCAGGCGGCTTCCGTGTCGATGCTGTGGTGGTTGGTGATCTGGGTGGTGGAGCCGGTCTCCACGTCCAGCGCGTAGATGTCCGTCTGGCCGTCCTTGGACAGGGTCACCGCCAGGGTGCTGCCGTCCGGGGACCACGCCGGTGCGCTGTTCAGGCCCCGGAAGCTGGCGATGTTGTCACGCTCGCCGGTACGGATGTTCTGCACGAAGATCTCCGAGCGGCGGCCCTCGAAGGAAACGTAGGCCAGGCGTTCCCGGTCCGGGGCCCAGGCCGGGGAGAGCAGCGGTTCCGAGGAGGTCAGGATCGACTGTGGGTCGTGCCCGTCGGCGTCGGCGACGATGAGCTCGAACTCCCGCTCGTCCCCGCTTTCGTCGATCGCCACATAGGCCACCATGGTGTTGAAGGCGCCGGGGCGGTCCAGCAGTTCCTCGTGGATGCTGTCGCTGATGACGTGGGCCACCGCCCGCAGGGAGCCGGGCTGGACACGGAAGGAGCGGCCGAGCATGCGGTCGCCGGTGAATACGTCCAGCAGCTCGAAGCGGACCTGAAAGTTGTCGCCGTCGCGCCGGGTTTCCCCCACCACCAGGTTGTCGACCCCGAGGGCGCGCCAGTTCTCGTAGCGCACGTCATCGCTGCGGGTCGGGTTGTCGATGAACTCCTCCTGGGGCAGCGGATCGAACTGGCCGCTGCGCAGCAGGTTGTTGCGGATGATGGTGGCGATGTCCTCCGGTGGTGCCTCACCATCGTCACCGAACTCGGCGACGGCGATGGGCAGCGCCGCTTCCGCGCCCTGGGTGATCTCCACTACGAGTTCCGCTTTTGCCAGCCCGGGAAGTAACCCGAGGGTGAGCGCGGCGGCGGCCAGTGCTTTCAATCGTGGATGCATGATTATCCGTCCGGGTTGAATCGGAAAACGAAATGCTCGAGGCCGGCGCGCTGGAAGACCTCTTCATCGTCAGGGACCGTCAGTGGCGAGGCGCGCCGGATGGCGTTCTCGGCGGAGCGGTCAAAGGACGAGCTGCCGCTGCTGCGCGCCACTTCGGTGCTGACCACTTCGCCGTTGGGTCGCAGGCGGACTCGCACGTCGGTGACCAGCCCCTCATCGGTGCCGGGTGGCCGTGACCAGGCGCTTTCCACCTCTTGCTGCCAGACGCGTTGCAACCGGGTGGTCTCGCGTTCCGCTCGACGGGCAAGCTGCTCTTCCCGCGCCTGCCGCTGGAGCTCTTCCTCGCGCTCGCGCTGTGCCTCTTCCTCGGCACGCCGGCGCGCCTCTTCCTCTTCCTGGCGGCGGCGCTCCTCTTCCTCGGCCTGCCGCTGCCGTTCCGCCTCTTCCTCCTGTCGCCGCCGTTCCTCTTCCTCCTGGCGTCGACGCTCTTCCTCGGCCTCCTGCCGCCGGCGTTCCTCTTCGGCTTCCTGTCGCCGCCGCTCTTCCTCTTCGGCCTCGCGCCGGGCTTCCTCTTCCGCACGCCGCTGTTCTTCGGCCTCCTGGCGTTGCCGCTCGGCCTCGGCTTCCCGCTGAGCCTGCTCCTCGGCTTCCTGCTGCCGCTGGCGTTCTTCCTCCTGCCGCTGGCGCTCTTCCTCTTCGCGCTGGCGCTGCTCTTCTTCCTCGCGCTGCCGTTGTGCCTCGGCTTCCGCCTCACGCTCCGCCTGTCGTTGCGCTTCCTCGGCGGCACGCTGGCGTTCGCGCATGGGCTCCAGCGCCGTGTCCTCGTCGATGGCGAGGGCGTTGATGACCTCCGGCGGTTCCTCGTGCTCCTGGGTCACCATCGGGCCGCTGAACTGGACGAGAAACAGGCCGAACAGCGCCGCGTGCGCCACGGTCGAATAGATCACGTAGCGTGCGGCGGACAGTTTCGCGAGCCAGTCTGCCATCGCTGATCAGTCGTCCGATGGTGGTCGGGTCATGAGGCCCACCTGTGGCACGCCGGCCTGCTGCAGCATGGACATGGTATCGAGCACCCGCCCGTAGGGCACCTGTTCGTCGCCGCGCACGAGCACGGGTGTGTCCGGGCTGTTGCGCATCACCCGGCTCACCAGGTCGACGACCTCGCTGGCACCAACGGGCTCGTCCGGGTCCGTGCCAATACTGACCAGCAGTTCCCCGTCGCGGTTCACCGTGACGATCACGGGATCGTCCTCCTCCGGGGGGAGCGGCTCGGCCTCGATCCGGGGCAGGTCCACGTCGACGCCCTGGTAGAGCAGGGGGGCGGTGACCATGAAGATCACCAGCAGCACCAGCATCACGTCGATGTAGGGCACCACGTTGATCTCGGACATGGGTTTGCGTTTGGCGCGGTAGGCGCGGCGCATGGTTCAGTCCCGTTGTTCCTGAGGTGTCTGCGAGGCCTGCGCGTGGGCGTGACGCTGGAGGATGCTGATGAACTCCTCCATGAACGTCTCGTAGCGGCCGCACAGGCGTTCCACCGAGCTGGCGTAGCGGTTGTAGCCGATGACCGCGGGAATGGCTGCGAACAGCCCCAGTGCCGTGGCAATCAATGCCTCCGCAATGCCGGGAGCAACCGTGGCGAGCGTCGCCTGTTGCTGTGTGCCCAGGGCGCGGAAGGAGTTCATGATGCCCCAGACGGTACCGAACAGGCCGATGTAGGGGCTGGTCGAGCCGACGGTGGCAAGAAAGGGCAGGTGCGACTCCAGTTCGTCCTCCTCGCGCGCGAGGCTGATGCGCATGGCCCGCTGCGATGCTTCCACCTGCGCTTCCGGGGAGGCGCCCTGCTTGCGCATGCGGGAGAACTCCCGGAAGCCGGCGCGGAACATCCGTTCCATGCCGCCGTTGGCCTCTTCGGACGAGCCCACCCGTGCATAGATCTCGGCCAGGTTGCCGCCGGACCAGAAGTGATCCTCGAACTCCTCGGCGGTCTCCACGGCGTCATTGACCACGGCGCGCTTGCGGAACATCAGCGCCCAGGATGCCACCGACGCCAGCACCAGAATCAGCATCACCGCCTGAACCAGCAGACTGGCATCGAGTACCAGCTGGAGGATGGACATCTCACCTTGCATGCTGCATCTCCGCTCGAATCATTTTCGGGATGGGGCGCGGCCGGAACGCCCGGTTATCGATACACGCGACCGTCAGGCCGGCATCACAGAGTCGCGTGTCCTGGTCTGCGGCCAGGATCTCCTGATGGAACGTCATGCTTGCGCCGCGCGCCTGCCGGACGTCACAGGTCACGACCAGCTGATCGTTGAACCGTGCCGGCTGATGGAATCGCAGGTTCATGTCATGGACCACAAACACCAGGCCGTGTTCATCGCGGAGCCGGTCCTGCTCGAAGCCCAGTGCCCGCAACCATTCCGTGCGCGCCCGCTCGAAGAACTTGAGGTAGTTGGCGTGGTAGACGACCCCGCCCGCGTCGGTGTCTTCATAGTAAACCCGTATGGGCCATCGAAATTTGGTCACGTTCACATTTACCTGCAAGGCCGGAGAATCGGATCGCGAGGAAGTCGCCCAATTTAATGCCAACCCCCGGGAGCGGCAACCGGCGCGGTGCCGGTGTCGCTCCGACGGGGTGTCGCTTGAGGGCGACGTTTTTTGGCGCTCCGCCCGCCGGGGCGCCGGACGGAAGGACTGAGCGTGTCGCCGCCTGGCAACACGCCCGGCCGGTTCAACGGCCTGCCCGGGCCGCATGCCGTTCAGCGATCCTGGGCCTTGAACAGGGATGGGTCGATCTGGTGTCGGTGCAGGAGCTTGTAGAACTCGGTGCGGTTACGCCGTGCCAGCCGCGCTGCCTGGCTGACATTGCCGCCGGTGGTCTGGAGCAGGCGCGCAAGGTAGTCCTTTTCAAAGCGGCGGCGGGCATCCGCGAAGGGCAGGATCGAGCCCGGCTCGTCGCGCAGGGCGGACTGCACCAGGCTGTCCGGTATCACCGGCGTAGTGGAGAGGGTCACGGTCTGTTCAACCACGTTGTAGAGCTGGCGCACGTTGCCGGGCCAGGGCGCACTGACCAGCCGCTCCATGGCGTCGGGCGCGAAGCTGCGGGCCAGCTTGTCGTACTTCTGTGCCAGGGTCTGGAGGAAATGGTTGGCCAGCAGCGGGATGTCCTCGCGGCGGTCCGCCAGGGCGGGCAGCTCCAGGGAGACCACGTTCAACCGGTAGTAGAGGTCCTCGCGGAAGCGCCCCTCCTGCATTTCCTCGTCGAGCTGGCGATGGGTCGCGGAGATGATGCGCACATCAACGGGCACGGACGAGGTGGCGCCCACGGGGCGGACCTGGCCCTCCTGCAGGACGCGCAGCAGTTTGACCTGCAGCGGCTGCGGCATGTCACCGATCTCGTCCAGGAACAGCGTGCCGCCGTCGGCGGCCTGGAACAGGCCCTGGTGGTCCTGCGTTGCGCCCGTGAACGACCCCTTGCGGTGGCCGAACAGTTCGGACTCCAGCAGTGGTTCGGGGATGGCGCCGCAGTTGACCGCGATGAAGGGCTGCTCCCGGCGCCGGCTGGCCCGGTGCACGGCCTGGGCCAGCAGCTCCTTGCCGGTGCCGCTGTCGCCGCGGATGAACACGCTCGCGTCGGAGTCGGCGACCATGCGCGCCTTGCTGAGCACGTTCTTCATGGGTGCGCTGCGGGAGATGATGTGCTCGCTCCAGTCTTCCGCGGCGGGTGCGTCGTTGCTCTCGGAGCCGCCGGAGACCTCCAGTGCGGCGGCCACCTGTTCCAGCAGTTTCTGGCTGTCGAACGGTTTGGTGACGAAGCTGAACACGCCGCTGCGGGTTGCCTCGACTGCATCCGGAATCGAGCCGTGCGCCGTGAGAATGATGACCGGCAGGGTGGGGTGGTCCTGGTGGATGGCCTCGAACAGCGCCAGCCCATCCATGCCGCCCATGCGCAGATCGGTAATGACCACGTCCGGGCGCGCGGCGGACATGTTCGCCAGCGCTTCCTCGCCACTTTCGGCGGCGGTCACGGTGTATCCAGCTGATTTCAGACGGATGGACAGGAGCCGGAGCAGGCCCGGGTCGTCATCCACCAGGAGAATGCTGCGCCGCTTCATTCGTTTGCCTCCTCGCTCAATCGCGGCCACGCTCGATAATGCTCCGCTCAATGGCCTTGAGGGCCTCGAGCTGCTCTTCAAGTGCGGCATTGCGTGATCGCTGTTCATCAAGTGCTGCCTCCAGCTCCGTCATTCTTGACGACGTACCAGCCAGTTGCTCGTGAGCGTCATGCAATACTGATGCCAGGGCGGCATGTGCCGGGTGGATGTCGGTGGCATCCCGGCAGGCCTGGAGCCCGTCCAGGGCCGCATCGTCGAGGCTGCCGTTCGGCTCCAGGCGGCTTGACACAAGGGCCAGGCGCAGATGGTCCATTGTGCATTCGGAATGGCGAACCCGGCCGTTCAGCCGTTCATGCTCCGCCTGCAGCATGGTCGCATTCATCCGGTCGACCATGAGCGCGTAGTCGATGAGGTCTTCATCGAGCTCATGAGTGTCCCCGTTGGGCGACACTTCACAGTACTCCGCTGTCTTGCACCACTGCTCCGTCATGGCCTGGCACCCACCCAGCAGCAGCGTGATGGTGACCAGACCGGCGATGCGCCACCCGCGCACCGGGCTGGCGTTCCGTTCCGTCGTGTTGATGTTCATTGACTTGTCGACCCTGCATTGAGCGGCAGGTCCACCCTGATCCGGGTTCCCGCCTGCCCCGGTGATTCCAGATTGATCGAGCCCCCGTGGGCTTCTGCGTAGTCCTTGGCAATGGACAGACCCAGGCCTGAACCCTTGACGTATCCCTCGGCCCGGATGCTGCCCTGGAAGAAGGCGTCGAACACGGCGTCCTGCTCGTCCGCTTCGATGCCAGGCCCTTCGTCGGCCACTGTCAGCGCGACCCCGTCACCGTCGCGCGTCAACCCAACGTGGATGCGCCCGCCCGTGGGCGAGAACTTGACTGCGTTGGACAGCAGATTGTCCACGATCGTGCGGAGCTTTTCAGCGTCCGCACGGATGTGGATGTCCTGCAGCTCCGTCTCGAGCTGCAGATCTTTTGAAAGCATGGCAGGTTTGTGGTTTCGGGCCACCTCTTCGATCAGGGGGGCCAGCCGCGTGCGTTTGATGTCCATGGCCATGGCCGTATCCCGCGCCGTGCTGAAGTTCAGCAGGTCCTCGATCAGGTGCTGGAGCTGCTGGGTGTTGCTGGCGAGAATGCGGGCAATCTCCTGCTGCTCGGCGTTGAGCCGCCCCACGGAGCTGTCCTCCAGCAGGTCCGCCCCTTCGCGGATGGCGGTGAGCGGCGTCTTCAGCTCGTGGGAGACGTGGCGCAGGAAGCGGGCCTTCTGCTCCTCAAGATCCAGCAGGCGCTGCCGTAGCCAGTCGAGGCGTTCGCCCACGTATTGCAGGTCCTGGGGGCCGGCGACCTGGATCGGCTGCTGGAAGTCCCCGGTGCCCATGCGGCGGATGATGCGGTCCAGCTGCCGGATGGGCCGTGCGATCAGGGTCGTGAAGAACCCCACCGAGACAATGGTGAGTGGCCCCAGGGCGACGGCCAGCCAGAAGAGCAGCTGCTGGGCGCGCGTGGCGGTCTCCTGCATGGTCCGAACCTCCCGGTCGACCATGCGGTTGCTGCCCGAGAGGACGTCCTGCCCCAGCTGGGTCAGCTCCATGAACTGGCGTGCCAGCGCGATCTGATCGGTTTCCCCGCCGTCGTAACCGGAGATCTGTTCGTAGACGTACCGTTCGGCGTCGATGAGGTCATCCACCCGCTCGCGGTGTGCCTCGTCCAGCGGGAGCCTGTGCAGGCGCTGCGCGGTCTCCTGGAACTCCTCGTGCGCATCCTCGACGTTCTCGAGAAATTCCGGCTCCTCCAGGATCAGGTATTGCCGGCCGCTGCGCTCCATGGTGGTCACCAGGTCGATAAGCTGCCGGCTGGCCGTGATGGCCTGGACAGCCTGGTAGACCGCGTGCTGGCTCTGATTGGCCAGCCGATCCACGTACAGCCCTGCGTACCCCAGGGCGATGATCAGCGGCAGGCTGACAAAGCCGAAACCGTAGAGGATCAGCTTCAGCGTGGATTTGGGCTGATACAGGCTCATGGTGTCAGGCGTCCGTGTCGTCGGCGAACAGGTCGCCGGATGGTGCGTCCGTTCGTGGCGGCGGTGCCAGGCCGAAATGGCGGTAGGCGGTGGCCGTCGCCATGCGGCCCCGCGGCGTGCGCATCATGAAGCCGCGCTGGATCAGGAAGGGCTCCAGGACTTCCTCAATGGTGCCCCGCTCCTCGCCGATGGCGGCAGCCAGATTGTCCACGCCCACGGGGCCGCCGTCGAATTTCTCGATGATGGTCTGCAGCAGGCGGCGGTCCTGGTCGTCGAAGCCGGAGTCGTCCACGTTGAGCATGCGCAGGGCCTGGTCGGCCACGGCCACGGTCACGTGGCCCTCGGCGCGGACTTCCGCGTAATCGCGCACCCGGCGCAGCAGCCGGTTGGCGATCCGCGGCGTACCCCGCGAGCGGCGGGCGATCTCGCGGGCGCCGTCCGGGTCCATCTCCAGCGCCAGCAGGCGCGCCGATCGGGTGACGATGCCCGCGAGGTCATCCTCACCGTAGTATTCCAGCCGCTGGGTGATGCCGAACCGCGCGCGCAGTGGTGCCGTGAGCAGCCCGGCGCGGGTGGTGGCACCCACCAGGGTGAACGGCGGCAGGTCGAGCTTGATCGAGCGCGCCGTGGGGCCTTCGCCGATCATGATGTCGATCTTGTGATCCTCCATGGCCGGGTAGAGGACCTCTTCCACCACGGCGCTGAGACGGTGGATCTCGTCCACGAACAGCACGTCGTGGGGCTCCAGGTTGGTCAGCAGTGCCGCCAGATCCCCTGCCTTCTCGAGCACCGGGCCGGAGGTCTGGCGCAGGTTGACGCCCATTTCATTGGCGACGATGTGGGCCAGCGTGGTCTTGCCCAGCCCGGGTGGGCCGAAGATGAGCAGGTGGTCCAGGGCGTCGCCGCGCCGGCGCGCGGCCTCGATGAAGATCTCCAGCTGCTCGCGCACCGTTGGCTGGCCGACGTAGTCCGCGAGCTGTTTCGGGCGGATCGCGCGGTCCAGCGCCTCGTCCTCCGGAGAGGCATTGGCGGTGACGACGCGGTCGGATTCGATCATGGGATCATCCTGTCCTCGGTGGGCGCTGGGCGCGTAAACCCTTTATTTTACGGATTTCTGTAGCGCTCTGCGTATCAGTTCTTCACTGGGCACGTCCGGTTCGTCAACGTTGTTGACCAGCTTGCTGGCCTCGGCCGGCTTGTAGCCCAGGGCCACCAGCGCGCTGACGGCGTCGGAGGCGGCGTCTCCGGCCGCTGCCCGGGGCGCCGCGGCGCCCGGTTGTGAAGGGCCGCCGCCGGTCAGTGTCTTGACCCGGTCCTGCATCTCGATGACCAGCCGCTCGGCGGTCTTGCGGCCCACGCCGGGGGTCCGGGTCAGCCGGCTGACGTCCTGGTCGTGCAGGCACTGGATGAACTCATCCACACGCATGCCCGAGAGCAGGGTGAGACCGAGCTTCGGACCCACCCCGCTGACCTTGATCAGTGCCCGGAACAGCTCGCGCTCACGCCCGGTGGCGAAACCGTAGAGGTTCTGCCCGTCCTCGCGCACGGCCAGGTGTGTATGCAGCGACACGGTTCCGCCGACGGCGGGCAGGTCGTAGAAGGTGGTCATGGGGGCCTGGACTTCGTAGCCCACGCCGTGCACGTCCACCAGCAGGTTGGGAGGCTGTTTCTCGGCAAGTATGCCGGTAAGACGACCGATCATGGCCGGCTCTCCTGAGTGTTGTGGATACGTTGCTGCAGAGGTGTCTGGTGGACATGGCAGAGTGCCACGGCGAGCGCGTCCGACGCGTCCTCGGCCAGCGGCGCGTCGATGCCCAGCAGCTGCCGTACCATGTGGGCAACCTGCGCCTTGTCGGCGCTGCCGGTGCCCACCAGCGCCTGCTTGACTGCGCGCGGCGTGTACTCGGCCACGTCCAGGCCGCTGGTGGCACCGGCACAGATGGCGGCGCCCCGGGCATGACCCAGTTTGAGCGCGGAGCTGACGTTCTTCTGCACGAAGACCTGCTCCACGGCCATGATCGCCGGTTGATGGGTGGCGATGAGCTGGGCCAGGTCCTCGAAAATGATCCGCAGCCGTTCCGGGAACGGGGCCTCCAGCGTGCGGATGACGCCGCTGTCGACGTAGTGGTAGCGGCTGCCGTCGGCATCGACCACGCCGAAACCGGTCAGGCGGGAGCCCGGGTCGATGCCGAGAACCCGTGTCATTGCGCCGGCCTACGCCTGGGCGTAGGCGTCCTCCTCGATGTCCGCGTTGTGGTAGACCCGCTGGACGTCATCCAGGTCCTCCAGCCGCTCCAGCAGCTTGACCATCTTCACGGCGTCGTCGCCGGTGAGGCTGACCGTGGTGGCCGGGCGCATGGTGACTTCGTTGTCCGCCGGCTCCAGGCCGCCCTCCACGAGCGCGTCCCGGACCTGGATGTAGTCCTCCGGCGATGTGAGTACCTCGATGGAGCCGTCGTCATTGGTGATGACGTCCTCGGCGCCGGCCTCCAGCGCCAGCTCCATGACCTGGTCCTCGTCGGTGCCGGGCTCGAACATGATGACGCCCGCATGGCTGAACAGGAACGCCACCGAGCCGTCGGTGCCCATGTTGCCGCCGTGCTTGCTGAACGCGTGGCGCACCTCGGAGACCGTGCGGTTGCGGTTGTCGGTCATGGCTTCAACCATGATCGCCGCGCCGTTGGGGCCGTAGCCCTCGTAGCGGAGCTCCTCGTAGACGGCGTTGTCGTCCTGTCCGGAGGCCCGCTTGATGGCGCGTTCGATGTTGTCCTTGGGCATGTTCACGGCGAGCGCCCGATCCACCGCCAGGCGCAGGCGCGGGTTGGTGTCCGGGTCGGGATCGCCGAGGCGTGCCGCCACGGTGATCTCGCGGATCATCTTGGTGAAGATCTTGCCCCGTTTCGCGTCCTCGGCCTTCTTCTTGTGCTTGATGTTGGCCCACTTGCTGTGACCTGCCATGCCAAGTCCTCGTCCTTTCGTCCAGCGATGGAAGCGCACCTGCGCCAATGGGCTGAGAGCTTAGCACGACGGCCCGGGCCGGTTCAGGTGCAGCGCCGTGGTGCCCGTTGCGCCCGGGGTCTTGCATCCGGGCCGGAGAGGGCATAGTCTTGGAGGTGACGTCGGTGTCATGTTGGTGTTTTTCCATCCGCCCGATAACGGCGGAAAGCTCGGTGAAACAAGGCGATCGGCGCGACAGATAACTGAATCAGTGCTCACATTCCGGGGCACATAACAACAATGCTCACCTGGTGACCAGGGAGGAGAAGGCCATGAAACGTATCCTGACTACCGCGGCGGTTGCCGCGTCGGCGCTCACGGTCGGCCACGCCTCGGCCGATTCCGTGCGCATTGCTCACGTGACCGGGTTTTCCGGTGCCCTGGAGGCCTACGCGGAACAGACGGCACGCGGGATGGAGATGGGGTTCGAGTACGCAACCGACGGCTCCATGGAGGTGGAGGGCCGCGCCATCGATCTCATGCGCAAGGACGACCAGGGGGACCCCTCCCGGGCGCGCGCGCTGGCCGAGGAGGCCTACGCCGAGGATGACGCCCACTTCGTGGTCGGCTCCATCGCCTCCGGCGTTGCCCTGGCCATGCTGGACGTGGCCGAGGAGTGGGAGCGGATCATGATCCCCGAGGGTGTCGCCGACGGCATCACCGGCGCGCGGCACAACCGCTACGTCTTCCGCATTGGCCGCAACTCCTCCCAGGACGCGGTCTCCAACGCCGTGGCCGTCGGTGGCGAGGGAGTCTGTGTGTCGACCATCGCCCAGGACTATGCCTTTGGCCGTGACGGTGTGGCGGCCTACAAGGAAGCCATGGAGGCGGAGGGTGGCGAGATCGTCCACGAGGAGTACTTGCCCACGGACGCCACCGACTTCACCGCGGCGGCGGAGCGGCTGTTCGAGTCCCTGCGTGACCGGGACGATTGCAACGACAAGTACATCTTCGGCATCTGGGCTGGCCAGACCAACCCGTTCGGCCGCATCCAGGACCTCAACCCGGAGCGCTACGGCATCACCATGAGCACCGGCGGCAACATCCTCCCGGCCATGGTCGGCTACTCGGACTTCGACGGCATGGAAGGGGCCACCTTCTATTACTACGAACACACCGAGAACGACATGAACCAGTGGCTGGTGGATGAGCACTATGAACGCCACGATGCCGCGCCGGACTTCTTCACCGCGCAGGGGTTCTCCCAGGCCATCGCCATCACCGAGGCGCTGCGGGCAACCGGCGGCTCCACCGATACCGAGGATCTGATCGACGCGTTCCGCGGGCTGGAGTTCGACACGCCCAAGGGTGCCATGCGCATCCGGCCGGAGGATCACCAGGCCATGCAGTCCATGTTCCACTTCCAGATCGAGGCGCAGCGGCGCAGTGACTGGTTCGCCGGTGACGACGAGCAGACCGTCGGCGTACCGGTACTGGTGCGCGAGATCCCCATGGACGAGCTGGACATCCCGATCCGTAACTGATCGGCGACCGTCCGGCACGGCAACCCAGGACTGCGACCCGTCTCCCGGGTCGCAGGCAGCACCGCCGGGGCCGCTCCGGCCACCGGTGGTGCTGCCACCGACTCCGCCTCACGATCGAGAAGGCTTATGGCATCGGAAAATCCCGTTATCGAGTCCCGGGATCTGACTATCCAGTTTGGTGGTCATGTGGCCGTCAATCAGGTCTCCTGCGCGTTCTATCCCGGCACCCTGACCTCCATTGTCGGGCCCAACGGCGCCGGCAAGACCACCTGGTTCAATCTGATCTCCGGGCAGCTCAGGCCCACCAGTGGGCAGGTTCTGCTGCATGGTGAGGATATCTCCCGCCTGCCGGCGCCGACCCGGGCGGACAAGGGGCTGGGGCGCGCGTTTCAGCTCACCAACCTGTTCCCGAACCTGACCGTGCTGGAGAACACCCGCCTGGCCGTCGCCTCGCGCTACAACATTGGCTACAACTTCTGGCACATGGCCGCCCGCCGTCAGGACATCACCGACAGGGCCATGGACTACCTCAGGCAGGTCCGGCTCGAGCACCGGGCCGACGCCATTGCCAACGGTCTTCCCCACGGTGACCAGCGCAAGCTGGAGGTCGGCCTGCTACTCGCGCTGGAGCCGGAGGTGTTCATGTTCGACGAGCCCACCGCCGGCATGAGCGTGGACGAGGTCCCGATCATTCTGGGCCTGATCGCCGACATCAAGGCGCGACAGGACAAGGTCGTGCTGCTGGTGGAGCACAAGATGGACGTGGTGCGCAGCCTCTCCGATCGCATCGTCGTGCTGCACAACGGCGAGCTGGTTGCCGACGGCGAGCCGGCCGAGGTGATCGCCTCGCCGGTGGTCCAGGAGGCCTACCTCGGGGTCGCGCAGGACGAAACGGAGCAGGTGTGACGCCCCGGCCAGGGGGTTGCCATCTTGACGGATGAGGGACGCGAACATGGCTGAGCCATTGATGAAACTGTCCGGCGTCCATGCGGACATCGGCCAGTACCACATTCTCCACGGCGTTGATCTCGAACTGCCGAGGGGGGAGCTGACGGTATTGCTGGGGCGCAACGGCGCCGGCAAGAGCACCACACTGCGCACGATCATGGGCCTCACTGACGTGCCGCGCGGGCGCGTCGAATTCAAGGGCGAGGACATCACCGGGTGGCCGACCCCGCGCATTGCCCGCAGTGGCATCGCCTTCGTGCCCGAGGACATGGGCATCTTCCAGCTCCTGTCCGTGCGCGAGAATCTCGATCTGGCCGCGGCCAGCGGACCCATCGACAAGGAGCGCCTGGAATGGGTGTTCGGGCTGTTTCCGGCGCTGAAGAAGTTCTGGCAGACCGACGCCGGCAACCTGTCCGGCGGCCAGAAGCAGATGCTCGCCATCGCCCGCGCCATCATCGAGCCGCGGGAGCTGCTGCTGGTGGACGAGCCCACGAAGGGGCTGGCGCCCTCGATCATCAACGACCTGCGTGACGCCTTCCGCGAGCTCAAGGACCAGGAGGCGACCATCCTGCTCGTGGAACAGAACTTCAATTTCGCCCGTGCGCTGGGCCAGACCGTGGCGGTCATGGACGACGGCCGGGTCGTGCATGCCGGCAGCATGGCGGCCCTGGCCGAAGACGACGCCCTGCAGCAGGACCTGCTGGGGCTGAGTCTGGGCGCGCACCAGTAGGGGGAGTGGACCAATGACCACAGAAACAAGCGTGTTGCAGGACACCCGGCCAACGCCGGGAGTGCGGCAGCGGCTGGCGGCGTTCCGCCAGGGGTACCCGCATTTCTTCCTGCTCGGGCTCCTGGTGGGCGTCATGCTGATCCTGGCGCTGGTGCCGTATCAGCTGGTTGCCGGGCCGTGGCTGCGTGCCGGCGAGGATGTGCCGTACCTGATCCAGTACTTCCGCATGGGCACCACCACGTGGTTCGTGCTCACGGTCAGCGGCATGGCCATGGGGCTGCTGATCTTCATCATGTCCTCGGGCATGACCCTGACCTTCGGGCTCATGAGCGTGCTCAACCTGGGGCATGGTGGCTTCATCTCGTTCGGCGCCTTCTGCGGCGCCACCGTGGTCGTCTACTTTTCGGCCTGGGGGGCGAGCGGCAACCTGTTTCTCACCATCGCCGTCCTGATGCTGGCGTGCTTCTACGCCATGCTGATCACCGGCGCCCTGGGGGTGTTCTTCGAGCGGGTCGTGATCAAGCCCGTTTACGGCGATCACCTCAAGCAGATTCTCGTGACCATCGGCGGTGCCATCATCCTGATGGAGCTCATTCACGTGATCTGGGGCGCGAGCGATGTGCCGGTTCCCCGGCCACAGCTGTTGCGCGGTGCCGTGATCATCGATCAGGCGGTCCCGTTCATCGGCGGTGCAGCCATCGAGATCTACCGGCTCATGGCGGTGATCGTGGGGTTGATCCTCTACGGCCTGATGCTGCTGATCATCAACAAGACCAAGGTCGGCGTGCTGATCCGTGCGGGCGTGGAAAGCCGCGAGATGGTCGAGGTCCAGGGCTACCGCATCAACCTGCTGTTCCTGGCCGTGTTCGTCGCGGGCTCGGCGCTGGCCGGCCTGGGCGGCGCCATGTGGGGCATGTACGAGCAGATCGTCAATGCGCACATGGGTGAGCACCTCATGATCATGGTGATCGTGGTCATCATCCTCGGCGGCCTCGGCTCCATCACCGGCTGTTTCTACGGCGCCATCCTGGTGGGCCTCATCAATCTCTACGTGGGGTACCTGGAGCCGCGGCTCGCGGGGATTGCCACCGTGGGGTTGATGGTGGCCGTGCTCATGTGGCGGCCGCAGGGCCTGATTCCGGTGCTCCGGCACTGACCTGATACGGGGAGAAGGACAACCATGATTCATTCACTGCTATCAGGCGATTACCCGCGCAGCCGCGTTCTGTCCGTGCTGCTGATTGCCATCCTCGTCGGGCTGGCCCTGGGGCCGTTCCTGTTCAGCGGCACCGTGGCGTTCCGGACCATGGGACTGATCGTCGTCTTCATTCTGGTGGTGGCGGCCTACGACCTGATGCTCGGATACACCCACGTGGTGTCGTTCGCGCACCTGATGTTCTTCGGCTTTGGCGCCTACGGGGTGGCCATGGCCCTGGACAGCATGGGGTCGAATTTCACCGCCATCGCCGTGGGTACGGGCGCAAGCCTGCTGTTGTCCATCGTGGTGGCCCTGCTTCTCGGCCTGCTGTCGTTACGGGTGAAAGCGATCTTCTTTGCCCTGGTGACGCTGGCCATCGCGTTCTCGTTCATGGTGCTGGTCAACCAGCTCTACACCCTGACCGGCGGCGAGGACGGCATGCGCGTGGCCGTGCCGCGAGAACTGGGTCCCGCCTTCCGGCTGGACGAGCCGTGGACCGGTTTCAGCATCATCGGCTGGGTCTGGGGGGTGATCACCAACCCGCTGAACATTGCCGAGGTGACCCGTGACGCGTTCTTCGACGTGCGCGCGAACGGGCGGCTGCTCATGTACTACGTGTCGTTCGTGGTCACGCTGGTGCTGTTCATCGGCATGCTGCGGCTCGTCAATTCGCCCTTCGGCCGCGTGCTGCTGGCGATCCGCGAGAACGAGTTCCGCGCCGAGGCGCTGGGCTACCGCACGGTGTACTACCGCACGGCCGTGGTGGTTCTGGCGTCGGCGCTGGCCACCATCGGTGGCGTGATGTTCGCCCTGGTGACCCGGTACATCACGCCGGAGAGCACGCTCGACTTCGAGCTGGCGGTGTTCGTGCTGCTGATGTGCGTCATGGGCGGCATGGGGACGCTCTATGGTGCGGTGGTCGGGGCGACGGTGTTTCTCATCGCCCAGAACTACCTGCAGGACCTGCTCGGCGTCCTGTCGGGCTGGATGGATCAGGTGCCGGTGCTGGCCATGGCCGCGCCGCTGTTCGGTGCCGATCGCTGGCTGCTGTGGTTCGGCGTGCTGTTCGTGCTCAGCGTCTATTTCTTCCCCACGGGGATCGTCGGCCAGCTGCGCGAGTGGGCCGCCCGGCGCTCGCGCGCGGAGGCGGGGCAGAAAGCCGGTGACAACGCCGACGAGCCCGCCAGCCACGGGGCGTGATCAGGCGCCCGTCTCGAAGGAGCTGCGGCGGCCCAGGTGGCCGCCGCAGCGCTGCAGCCACGCCTCCGCCGCAGCGCGCCCTTCGTCGCGCATGTGGCAGAGGAAGTTCCAGTCCGCATTGATGCGGCTGTTGCGCCCCATGCCCTCCGTGACCGTACCGGTGTCGATGGCGTGCAGCCGGTGGGCGCGCCACGGCAGGCCGTGGTGGACCGCGGCAATGCCCTTGCGCAGCATGCCGAGCACTTCCAGTTCCCGCATCAGGTTCGCGTTGAAGGCGATTTCGTTGGCCCGATCGACGATCTCGGGGACGCTGGTGGGCAGATCCCGGCGCTCCGGCGGCGTCAGCTGCACCAGCAGCAGGTCCTTGGCGCGGCACTCCAGCACCAGCGGCCAGAGCGCCGGATTGGCGGTATAGCCGCCATCCCAGTACGGCTCACCATCAATCTCGATGGCGTGGAAGAGCAGGGGCAGACAGGCGGAGGCGGCCACCGTCTCCGGTGTGAGCTCGCTGTTGCGGAACAGCCGCAGCTTGCCGGTGCGGACCTGCGTCGCCGAGACGAACAGCCGCAGCCGCGGGTCACGGCGCAGGCGCTCGAAGTCCACGGTGTCCGCGAGCACTCGCAGCAGCGGATTGTAGCCGGTGGGGTTCAGTTGATAGGGCGACGCCATGCGGGTCAGGCTGTTGACCAGCAGAAAACCGGGCGACCAGTCCCGGTTCCAGCCGTGCAGCAGGTAGTCCAGCGGAGTCGCTTGCAGCGGGCCCAGCTGAGCCTGTTCGCTGACCGTGCGCCAGAGACGCTCCAGGCTGTTGCGCGCCCCTTCGCGCCCGCCGTCCAGGTAGCCGTTGGCAAATGCCACCGCGTTGATGGCGCCGGCGCTGGCACCGCTGAGGCCATCGTAGCCGATGCGCCGTTCATCCAGCAGCCGGTCGAGGACCCCCCAGGTGAATGCACCATGGCTGCCGCCGCCCTGCAGGGCGAGGTTCAGCCGAACCCTCGGCATGCCGATGAACTGATCGCGCGCGTGACTCAGCCAGCCCATGGCGTGTTCCGGTCCATCGAGGGCTGCCGTGGCTGTGAGCTGCGTCGCACTTGGCGGAGACCTCCCTGTGGTAGCGTGCCCGATACTCCACCAACGATAACACGCGATCATGGATTCGATTCGTCAAGACGTTCTGGAAGAGCTGGTTCCCCTGGTTGAGCTGCCCGAGCACGCCCTGCGTCAGCTCGCCGAGGAGGCGGAAATCGAGGACCACACCGCACGCAGTGTCATTTTCCGCAAGGGGAGCGATGACGGCTGGCTGCGGTATGTGCTCTCCGGCGCCGTGGTGCTGGTGGACGACCAGGGCCACCGGCGAACGTTCACCGGCACGGGCGATGCCGGCGTGTACCCGGAACCCCTCGCCGGAGCCAGGCCCTCTGCGCATCACGCGGTCGCCAGCACGGACGTGCGCCTCATCAGGGTTCCGCGGGACCGGGTGGATGCCCTGCTCGATCTTGCCCGGCCCCCCGGTTACGCCGTGGACGAGCTGCAGCCCGACGCGGACGACCCGGGCGAGGGCCTGTTCTACCGGCTGATCGACGATCTCATGAGCGATCGCCTGGACCTCCCGAGCATGCCGAACATGGCGTTGCGGGTGCGCCAGGCCGTGGAACAGGACGACGCCTCCGCGAGCGAGGTGGCGAAAATTATCCAGGCCGATCCGGCGCTGGCAGCGCGGCTCATCCAGATTGCCAACAGCCCGGCGTACGGCGGGCAGGGCACCGTTGACTCCCTCGCGGTGGCGATTACCCGCCTCGGGCTCAAGGCGACGCGGGAGATGGTTCTGGCCGTGACCCTGCGCTCACTGTTCAGCTCCGAGCATCCGCTGATCCACCAGCGCATGACCGAGTTGTGGATGCACAGCGCGCTGGTGGCTGCGATCTGCCAGGTCATGGCCAGGCGCCTGGACGGGTTCAACCCGCAACGGGCCCTGCTGGCCGGGCTGGTCCACGATATCGGCATTATCCCGATGCTCGCGAACGCCCATCGCTACCCCTCGCTGGTGGAGAATCCCGGAAGGCTGCAGGACACCGTGTCGGAGTATCGCGACCAGGTCGGTGCCATGATCCTCCGTCGCTGGAACTTTCCGGACGACATGGTGGACGTTCCGCTCGCTGCGGAGCAGTGGCATCGCCGGGCCATCGACGCGGATTACGCCGACCTGGTGATCGTGGCGCAGCTCCGGGCGCTGGCCAGTGTGCCCGGGGATGACATCCCGGAACTCACCGACACCTCGGCCTGGCGGCGGTTGCGACGCGCGGGCAAGGATCTGGGGGAGGATGGCGACTCCATACTGGCGGAGGCGCGGGAGGAGATCGCCCAGGTGCAGCACCTGCTGCTGGTGCGATAGGCGGCGGCGACGCCCCGCACGGTGCGGAGCGCCGCCGACCGGTTTCAGCCGTTGTTCTTCAGGGCCTCGTTGCGCAGGTCCTTGCGCAGAATCTTGCCCACGGCCGTCTTCGGCAGATCGTCGGCGAAGTGAACCTCCTTCGGCACCTTGTAGCCGGTGAGGTTCTTGCGGGCGAACTCGATCACGTCCTCCGGCTTCAGCGACTTGTTGCTGGTGACCACGTAGGCGCGGACGATTTCACCGCCGGCTTCGTCGTTGGGAATGCCGATGACCGCGGCTTCGTCGATGTCCGGGTGCTCGCTCAGGACCTCCTCGACCTCGTTGGGGTACACGTTGAAACCGCTGACGTCGATCATGTCCTTCTTGCGGTCGACGATCCGGAAGAAGCCGCCGTCTTCCATCCGGGCCATGTCGCCGGTGCGGAAGAACCCGTCCTGCAGCACCGCGTCCGTCTCGTCGGGCTTGTTCCAGTAGCCCTGGAAGACCTGCGGCCCCTTGACCGCCAGCTCGCCCACCTCACCGGGCGGGACCGGGTTCCAGTCCTCGTCGATGATGCGCACGATGGTGCTGGGTACGGGCAGGCCAATGGTGCCCAGGCGGATTTCGCCGCTGGGCTGGTTCACGGACACCACCGGGCTGGTCTCGGAGAGGCCGTAGCCCTCGACCGGCACAATGCCGACGAGGTTCTTCCATTCCTCCGCCACCGATCCGTGCAGGGCGGTGCCGCCGGAGACGGTCTGGCGCAGGGGCGGCGGGTTGTTCTTGAACCAGTCCTCGTTGGCCAGGGCGTGGAACAGCACGTTGACCCCGGCGAACTGCGTGATCTCGAACTTCTCGAACGCCTTGCGCAGATTGCTCGGCGGCCGCGGGGACGGGCACAGCACGTTGCGGCAGCCGTTGTAGTAGAAGCCCATGAGGTTATTGGTGAAGGCGAAGATGTGGTAGAGCGGCAGGGCCGTGAGCACGGTTTCCTTGCCCGGGGTGATCACCGGCGCGGAGACGGTCTGGGTCTGTGCCAGGTTGGCGAGCAGGTTGCCGTGGGTGAGCATCGCACCCTTGGCCGGGCCGGTGGTGCCGCCGGTGTACTGGAGCACTGCCAGGTCCTCCGGCGCCCGTTTCACGGGCTTCTCCAGCTTGCCCACATGCGCCTTGCCGGTTGCCAGGGCCTGGCTGATCGGGGTGCTCGGCGCCGTGGGCTCCGGGATCATCTTCTTCAGCTTCATCACCGTGTTGATGAGCAGCCGGCGCGGCAACGGGAAGAACTCCGCGGCGCCGGCCATGATCACGTGCCGGACGTCGGTACCGTCCATGGCGTCCTTGAGGTTGTTGCCGAACAGGTTGAAGACCAGCAGGGCCTTGGCGCCGCTGTCCTTGAGCTGGTGGTTGGTCTCCCGGGGCGTGTACAGCGGGTTGACGTTCACCAGCACCAGCCCGGCCTTGAAGATGCCGAACACGGCAACGGGGTAGGACAGGCAGTTCGGCATCTGCACGGCGACCCTGTCGCCGGGCTCCAGACCGAGCTCGAAGCGCAGGTAGGCCGCGAACTGATCGGAAAGGGTGTCAGTGTCGCGGAAGCTCAGGGAGCCGTGCAGGCCGTTGTCCAGGCAGGTGACGAAGGCAGTGCGATCGCCGTTGTCGTTTGCGATGCGACGCGCCAGATCCGCGATGTTGCGGTCCGGCAGCGGTGTGATTTCCTTGTCCACGCCTTCACCATAGGAGGCGAGCCAGGGCTGGTTGTCGTAAGCTGCCTTGGCGTCTTGCGTCGTCTCGTTCATGCTCTCCGTCCTCGCGTGTCTTGTTCTCGTACACAGGGTGTGGAATCGGTTGCACCGTGCGTCAAGATACAGACCGGGCAGTCTTGTGGCCAGTCTGCAACAGGGTGAAGCGTGAAACATATTGGAAAACTGTACCAACTGACAAGCGTCAGCCCGCGGTGGCGGGGGAGGTCTCTCCCGTGACCGACGCGCACGTGGCGGAGCTGGCCTATCCGGCGGACGCGGCGGCCGCGTTCGCGCGCCTGCGGTCGCTCGCCGGCGCAGCCTGGCTGGACAGCGGCGCGCCGAGCCACCAGGCGCGCCACGATGTCATGGTCGCGCTGCCGGGGCGGGAACTGATGTGCCGGGACGGCGTGTGCTGGCAGCGCGACGGCGGCGACTGGCGCGTGGCCAGGGGCGACGTCTGGGCGCTGATTGCGGACATGCTTGGCCCGCGCCGGGAGCCCGTGCCCGGCCTGCCGTTCTCCGGGGGCGCCCTGGGGTGCTTCGGTTACGACCTGGGGCAGGCGGATGTGGTGACGCCGCGGGACGAACGCCCCGGAGATGGCGTGCCGGAGCTCTGGCTGGGTTTCTACGACGCCGCGCTGGTACTGGACCACGTGCAGCGTCGTGCCTACCTGGTGCAGCGGCCCGGCGGTGAGTGGTCTGCCGCGTGCATCCGCGAGCGGTTGCAGGACACGGTTGCCCCGGAGCCCGCCCCGTTCCGCGCCGGAGCGCTGAGCGAGGAGCCGGGGAGGGACGGGTACGGCCACGCCTTCCAGGCTGTCCACCGTTATCTGCGCGACGGCGACTGCTACCAGGTGAATCTGGCACGCGCCTTTCGCTGCGGGTTCAGTGGCGACCCCTTCGACGCCTATCTGCGGCTCCGGCGGTGGTCACCGGTGCCTCACGGCGCCTGGATGACATTGCCGGGCGGGGAGAGCGTGCTCAGTCTCTCGCCCGAGCGGTTTCTCGCGGTCTCGGGCGACCGCGTGGAGACGCGGCCGATCAAGGGGACGCGGCCGCGTGCCAGCGAGCCCGGCCGGGACCGGACGCTGGCCGAGGAGCTGGCCGGGAGCCCCAAGGATCGCGCGGAGAACGTCATGATCGTCGACCTGCTCCGCAACGACCTCGGCAAGGTCTGCCGTCCGGGCAGCGTGACCGTGAGCCAGCTGTTCGGAGTGGAATCGTTTGCCAGCGTGCATCACATGGTGAGCGTCGTGGAGGGTCGGCTGGTGGCCGGGGCCAGTGCAACGGACCTGCTGCGCGCGTGCTTCCCCGGGGGCTCCATCACAGGGGCGCCGAAGAAGCGGGCCATGGAGATCATCGCCGAGCTGGAGCCGAGCCGCCGCGGCCTCTACTGCGGGGCCATTGGCTACATCGGCTACGACGGTGCCATGGACACCAGCATCACCATCCGCACCGCCGTCTGTGCCGACGGTGTCATGACCTACCGGGCGGGGGGCGGCCTCGTGATGGACTCCGACGAGGCCGCGGAGTACCAGGAGACGCGCGACAAGGCACACGCCTTCCTGAAACTGGCGGGCGAGGGTGGTAGCGGGGATTAGTCCGCCGCCAGCAGCCGCGCCATGGCCGTGGTCTCTTCCTGTTCCATCAGGCAGGCCCTGGCGACGGTGTCGAGTGTGGCGCCGCTGAGCCCGCGATTGAGCAGGGCGGCGGGTATCTCCTCGAAATCGGCAGCCGCCCAGTCGGCCGCGCAGCGTACCAGCCCAAGCAGCCCGGGGTCGTCGTGGGCCGCCGGGCTGCCCATGCCCTCCACCACCGCGCACAGGGTCACCGGCAGCTCCCACTCCCGCAGTAGCATGGCGCCGGCCTCGTGGTGGTCCACCTCCAGGTGCTCGCGGATCAGTGCCGCCATGCTCGAGTGTGCATCACGACGCCGGGCGCTGAAGACCGCCGTCATCTCCGTCGGGAAGCTGTGCGCCAGCAGCAGGACGCCGATGGAGTGAAGCAGGCCGCCGAGCTGCGCGGGCGCTGGATCCAGGCCGGAGGCGCGCGCCAGCCGGCCCGAGGCGTTGGCGGTGGCGATGGCGTGCAGCCAGTACCGGGCGGCCTGAAAGCCGGGGCAGCGGCTGCTGTCGAACTGGTTGCGCAGCAGAATGGATGTGGCCAGTACCCGCAGGCGGTTCATGCCGAGCCGCATGATTGCCTCATCCAGGCTGCGGACGTCTCCCTGGCTCATGAAGAATGCGCTGTTGGCGGTGGAGACGATGCGTGCGGCCAGCGCCGGGTCCCGCCCGAGCTTGGGGGCCAGCACATTGATGTCCGCCTCCTCCGTATTCACCTCAAGAAGAATGTCGTGGCTGACGTAAGGCAGCGACGGCAGTGATGCGCTGTCCAGCACAGTCGATGTCTCTCGCATGGTTGTCCCGCCATGTCTTGTGAAGAAAAGTCCCGCTCTTGTGCGAGGATTATACTGTCATGACGACCAATCACCGAACTGTTCATGGACGGACAGACCATCAATGAAGCAGACCCCTGGAGGATGTTATGGAAGAGGTTGTCATTGTTGCAGCAGGCCGCAGCGCGGTCGGTGGTTTCGGAGGCTCCCTGTCATCGTTGACGGCGGTGGAACTGGGCACCCAGGTGATCCGCGGGACACTGGACAAGGCCGGCGTCTCTCCGGAGCAGGTGGACGAAGTCATCCTGGGCCAGGTGCTGACCGCCGCTGCCGGACAGAACCCGGCGCGTCAGTCCTCGATCCACGCGGGGATCCCCGACCGGGTCCCGGCCATGACCATCAACAAGGTCTGTGGCAGCGGGCTGAAGGCCGTGGCCATGGCGACCCAGGCAATCCGGCTCGGCGATGCCGAGGTTGTCATCGCCGGCGGGCAGGAGAGCATGAGCCAGGCACCGCACGCCCTGCCCAACTCCCGCAACGGTCAGCGCATGGGTGACTGGAAACTGGATGACACCATGATCCGCGACGGGCTCTGGGATGCGTTCAACCAGTATCACATGGGTGTGACCGCCGAGAATCTCGCCGGCAAGTACAGCATTTCCAGGGAAGAGCAGGACGCCTTTGCTGCGCAGTCGCAGCAGCGGGCGACAGCGGCCATGGAGGCCGGGCGTTTCAAGGACGAGATCATTCCGATCGCCGTGCCCCAGCGCAAGGGTGATCCGGTGATGGTGGACACGGACGAGCACCCCAAGGCGGGTACCACCGCGGAGAGCCTGGCAAAGCTCCGCCCGGCCTTCAACAAGGAGGGAACGGTCACCGCGGGCAACGCGTCGGGTATCAATGACGGTGCCGCCGTCGTGCTGGTGATGTCCGCCAGCAAGGCGAAGGCGCTTGGCCTGGAGCCCATCGCCCGGGTCGAGGCTTACGCCAGTGCCGGGGTGGATCCGGCGATCATGGGGTCGGGCCCCGTGCCGGCGACGCAGCGGTGCCTGGAGCGTGCGGGCTGGAGTGTGTCGGACCTGGAACTGATCGAGGCCAACGAGGCGTTCGCGGCGCAGGCGCTGGCTGTCAGCCGCGAACTCAAGTGGGACATGGACCGGGTCAACGTCAACGGCGGCGCCATTGCGCTGGGGCATCCCATCGGTGCGTCCGGGTGCCGAGTGCTGGTAACCTTGCTACACGAAATGAAGCGCCGTGACGCGCACAAGGGCCTGGCGACCCTGTGTATCGGTGGTGGCCAGGGGGTGGCACTTGCCGTCGCCCGCTGATTGGCTGACCATGGCCGCGGGGCGTGTTCCCCGCGGCCAAGCCCGAGGTTGATTCTTATAATGAGCAATGACGACGTTCGTATCATCAAGAAGTATCCGAACCGGCGTCTCTACGACACCGCCATCAGCAGCTATATCACGCTGGCTGATGTCAAGCGGCTGGTGCTCGATGGGGTCGAGTTCCAGGTCGTCGATGCGAAAACCCGGGATGACCTGACCCGGACCATCCTGCTGCAGATCATCAGTGAAGAAGAAGAGGGTGGGGAGCCCATTTTCAGCAGTGAGTTGCTGGCCCAGATCATCCGCTCCTACGGCGGTAACATGCAGAATCTCCTGACCGACTATCTGGAGAAGAGCATGGACATGTGGTCGGAGCAGCAGCGGGCACTTCGTGAGCAGACGCGCGACTTCATGGAAGCGAACCCCATGACCATGCTGACGCAGATGGCTGAGCGGAACCTGGCCATGTGGCGCCGCATGAGCGGCATGGATACTGGCAAGGATGACAACGCCGGCAGCAGCGACACCCCCGGTGAGACGTCCGGGAGCACCAGCCGGCGATCATCCGGCAAGCAGGGGTCCGGCTCCGGCAAGTGAACCGGGTTCACGGCCCCGCATGATACCCACCCGTCACGTTCGCTGCTGCTGTTGAAGCCCGCGCCATGCGGGCTTCTGCGGCGTTTCTCCGGAATGTGACGTGCGCCTCATGTTCGAAGTTGACAGGTGACCCACCTGTCTCTATTCTCCAGTTCAATGTATGACGCATTGCACAACGCAACGCTCCCGGGGAGCGTACTCTGTGTGCGCGTCTGACAACGGCCGATTGCTCCCGGTCGGCCACAACCCCCAAGCCGGCGAAGCCGGACGAACGACTGCACAAGAGGCATCCCATGACGAATCGAGTAGCCCTGGTGACGGGCGGTAATGGTGGTATCGGCACCGAGGTGTGCAAGTATCTGGCGGCGCTCGGCTATCGCGTGGTCAGTACCTGCGTCAATGCGGAAAAGGAGAACGTCCGCGGCTGGCAGGAGGGGCTGCGGGCCGAGGGCTACGACGTGGCGTGGGTCGAGTGCGACGTGTCCGACTACGATGCGTGTGGCGCCATGGCGGAGCAGGTCCAGGCGGAGCACGGTAACGTGGACATCCTCGTGAACCTGGCCGGAATCACGCGCGATGCGTTCATTCACAAGATGGGGAAAGGCGACTGGGATGCCGTGGTGAACGTCAACCTGAACAGCGCCTTCAACGTGACACGCCACCTGATCGATGGCATGCGCGAGCGCGGCTTCGGCCGCGTGGTGAACATTTCATCCGTGAATGGTCAAACAGGCCAGTTCGGCCAGACCAACTACTCCGCCGCCAAGGCCGGTCTGCACGGGTTCACCATGGCGCTGGCGAAGGAGGGCGCACGCAAGGGCATTACGGCCAATACCGTTTCCCCTGGATACATCGATACGTCCATGACGGCGGCCATTCCCCAGGAGGTGCGTGACCAGATCATCGCCCAGGTGCCCGCCGGCCGGATGGGCCGCCCGGAAGAGATTGCCCGCGTGGTCGCGTTCCTGGCCGCCGATGACTCGGAGTACATCAACGGGGCGAACATTCCCGTCAATGGGGCGTTGTTCACCAGCTTCTGACCGGTTGCCTGCGCCCCGGGGCGGGGGCTCCTCGGCGCAGGCACTAGCACCTGTTTGCTTACTGATAGGTAAGTATCAGAGTGAAAGGTCAGAAGGGGTTGACAGACAGATTGGTCTTGGTTAAAATGCTGCACAGCAACATGAGGAACGCAAAAAAAGGGAGCTCCTCAACAGATGCTCCCGTACATGCGCCCTTCTTGTTCTGACTTGATCGGTTTTGTGGTTGTCAGGTCTCACCAGCGAGACCGGAGCGCTTAACCAGCATGGATTACCCGGTTCTTGTGACCGGTCTGCTTCTCCTCCAGGCGACTCCCAAGTCGCCTTTTCCGCCCCCTCTCCCGAGGGGGCTTTTTTTTGTCCGTCACCTGCGGAACCAGCTTCAGGTGTTCTGGACTCGATGGACCTTATTGTAGCGTCGTCGTGTTGTCTCGCAACCATTTTTGTTGGTGCGTCGCAACAGTGTGTCCTGGTGGGCACAGGTCGGGTGGGAGCCGTGCACCGTGATGCGATGGGGTGGTGCCTGCTACCGGCGTTCCCGCTCCAGCTCCCTCTGGATGTCCTGGCGCCGCGATACCGCCCGGGATCGATGGTTGATGTCGGCGTCGCTGGCGTTGGCGACACGATCCAGCTGGTCCAGGGCCAGTGGCAGGTTGCCGCTGAGGTAGTAGTGTTCGCCCATGGCCAGCCCGGCTTCCTCGCTCAGACCGGCGGCGCTGGCGGCCTCGGCATGCAACCGGTGCAGGTGCGCATCGCCGCCGTGGCGCTGGATGTGCCGCCGAACCAGTTGCCGGGCATCCATCGGGCGATCAAGCCGCAGCAGTATGCGGGCGTTGTGGAGCGTGAGGGTGTAGCTGCCCGGGAACAGGTCGAGCCCCAGTTCCAGGGTCTCCAGTGCTGTCTCGAGATCGTCCTGCCGGGAATGGATCCGTGCCAGGGCCACCAGGTAGGCCGTCCGCTCACTGTCCTCCGCCATCAGGGTCTCGAGTGCCTCACGCGCCTCCTCGAACTGCTCATCCTCGATCTTCGCGAGGGCCAGCCCGAAGCGTGTGGCGAAACCGCGGTTATCATCGTCGGCGCCATTGTCCAGCTCGGCCTGGAAGTGGCGGATGGCGTCTCTCGGTTCGTTGGCGCGCTGAACCAGCAACCGGGCCCGGATCAGCCCGTAGGTGGGGCTCTCGTCCGGGGACGCGTTGCTGTAACTGCGCGCGCGGGAGCGGGATTCGGCGATGCGGGATTCCGTGACCGGGTGGGTGCTCAGGAACTCGGGTGGACGTTGCTGATAGCGGGTGGCCTCTGCCAGCCGCTCGAAGAACCGGGGCATCCCTTCCGGGTCCAGCCCGGCATCAGCGAGGATGCGAATGCCGATATTGTCCGCTTCCCGCTCGTGGGCGCGGCTGTAGTTCAACTGCTCCTGGATGGAGCCTGCCATGCCGCCGATGGCTGCCGCGCTGCCGAGATCGGCGTCCTGGGTGCCCATGAGTATCGCCGCCAGAATGATGCCGAGCGTCTGCAGACCGCCACCACGGCTGTCATCGAGCCTGCGCGCTATGTGTCGCTGGCTGACGTGGGCAATCTCGTGCGCCATGACCGCCGCCAGCTCGCTCTCCGACTGGGTGCGCTCGATCAGGCCCCGGTTGATGCCGATGTACCCCCCGGGCATGGCAAACGCGTTGATGGCCGGGCTGTCCACCACGAAGAACTCGTAGGTCATGTCCGGGGTGTTGGCGTGGGAGACCAGGCGCTGCCCCAGGTCCTGGATGTACTCCCGCAGTTCCGGGTCATCGGTCATGGGGACCCGCAGCCGCACCTGCCGTATCAGCTGTTGGCCCATACGCCGCTCTTCCGCCACGGACAGCGTCTCGCTGGCGGGGCTGCCCAGGTCCGGAAGGCGCAGGGGATCCTCCGCCACGGCCATGGCACTGGGGAAGGCCAGCAGGATGGCCAACAGAAGAATGAGGACTCGGTGCAAGGGCACGCTCAGCTGCTCCGGGAAGCGGTGACGACCGGGACTCTGCCGTATTGTGACCCTTGGACCGTGGCGGGCCAAACCCGTTCATCAATTTCGCACCGGAGGCGGGACACGCTATGATGCCGACACACACGGTGGTTGCGCAGGTCCGGCCCGTACCGGAGCGCATCCCCTGGCGTATCGAGACGCGTCCGCATCGGGAAATGCCGCGCTCCACCAGGAGCGGCTGCCGGGCGGCGCCCCGGGAGGCGTAGATGGAATTGATCCGGCAGTGGTTTCGTCGCCACTTCGACAATCCGCAGGTCATCGGCCTTGCTGCCGTGCTGTTGGCCGGGCTCGCCGCCATCGTCTTCTTCGGCAGCATGCTGGCGCCGGTGATCGCCAGCCTCATTCTTGCCTATCTGCTTGAAGGGGTGGTGCGCAAGCTGGAGTTCCTGGGGGTGCCGCGGTTGCTGGCGGTCACGCTGGTGTTCGTGGTCTTCTTCGCCGGCCTGCTGCTGGTGTTCTTCGCGCTGCTGCCGGTGCTGGTGACGCAGATCACCCAGCTCGTGGACGAGCTGCCGAAGATCCTGAGCACGAGTCAGTCACTGCTCATGCAGTTGCCGCAACAATACCCGCAGCTGTTCTCGCAGCAGCAGATCTCCGATCTCATCTTCGTGATTCGCCGGGAGGCCCTGGACTGGGGGCAGACCCTGCTGACGCAGTTCTCGTTCCAGTCGGTGGTGGTCGTGATCACGTTGCTGGTCTACCTGGTGCTGCTGCCGTTCCTGGTGTTCTTCTTCCTCAAGGACAAGACAGCCCTGGTGAACTGGGTGGCACGCTATCTGCCCCGGGATCGCGACCTGTTGGTGACCGTGTGGCGGGATGTGGACGCCCAGATCGGCAACTACGTCCGTGGCAAGTTTCTCGAGATTCTCATTGTCTGGGTGGTGACCTACCTGACCTTCTCGCTGTTCGGCCTCAGTTTTGCCATGCTGCTGTCGCTGATGGTCGGGCTCTCCGTGATCATCCCCTACATCGGCGCCGCCGTGGTGACGGTGCCCGTGGGGCTGATCGCCTATTTCCAGTTCGGTTTCGGCCCCGAGTTCGCCTGGGTCATGATTGCCTACGGCATCATTCAGGCACTGGACGGCAACGTCCTGGTGCCCATCCTGTTCTCCGAGGTGGTCAATCTCCACCCCGTGGCAATCATCGTGGCGATTCTGTTCTTCGGCGGTGTCTGGGGATTCTGGGGGGTGTTTTTCGCCATTCCCCTGGCAACCGTGATCCAGGCGGTGCTGAAGGCCTGGCCGGCGGTCGAGCCCCCCGATGATACCGAGGAGGGGCGGCTGCCGCCGGCCTGACCGCGCTACGGCCGGCTAGCCGTTTGCCAGTGCCTGCACCGCTTCCAGCACGGCCTCGGCGTGGCCGGGCACCTTGACGCCCCGCCATTCCTGGCGCAGCACACCGTCCCGGTCGATCAGGAACGTGCTGCGCTCGATGCCCACGGACTTGCGCCCGTACATGGTCTTCTCCTTGAGAACGCCGAACTGCGTGCAGAGCTGTTCGTCCTTGTCGGAGAGCAGGGGGAAGGTGAAGCCCTGCTTGTTGCGGAAGTTCTCCTGGGCCTTCACGCCGTCCCGTGATGCCCCGAGGATTTCGGCACCCGCCTCGCGGAACGCCGCGTGGAGCTCCGTGAACGCGAGCCCTTCGTTCGTGCAGCCCGGCGTGCTCGCCTTGGGGTAGAAGTAGAGCACCAGGTGGCGACCGCGGAAGTCGCTCAGGCGGATGGTTTCGCCGCCGGTGGCGGGCAGGCTGAAGTCGGCCACGGGTTCGCCGATGGTCACGCTGCTCATGCTGCGCCCTCCTGTCAGTGTTTTACCGGCTCGAACACGGCGTCGAGATTCATCTGGTCACAGAAATCCAGAAACTCCTCGCGCATGACGGCGATCTGGGTGTTCCCCGGGATTTCCAGCAGGATGTTCACCGCGAACATCGGTGTGCCCGTGTGTGCGGCCGGGTAGCGTGATGTGGAGAGGTCGCGGATGTTGATCCCGCGGGCCGAAAAAAACTGCGCCAGCTGGTGGACGATGCCGGGGTGGTCCATGGCGACCACTTCCACGGCGTAGGGCAGCAGGTCGGCCGCCCGGGTGCGGTCCTGGGTGCGCTTCAGGTGGATGTGCAGGCCGAGCTCGTCGCCGATGCCGGGCAGCGCCGTTTCCAGTTTGGCGAGGGCGTCCCAGCGCCCGCCGACCATCTGGATGATGGCGAACTCGCCGCCCAGAACGGTCATGCGGCTGTCCACCACATTGCAGCCCGCGTCCGACACGGCAGCGGCCAGTCGGTTGATGATGCCGGGTCGGTCTTCTCCCAGCGCCGTTATGACCAGAAAACTGTCCATCCATCGCCCCCGTTGGTGGTGTCTGTCCGTGATGCGGAACCTGTTCCGCTACGCCGTTGTCTCGCTGTCAGGAGCGTAGCGTGTCGCCGCGCGGTGTTACTCCGCCGGCGCCCGCGAAAGTGTATCATGGCGGGCACGTCGAGCCGCCGGTTTCGCGCTTGTGCGCGAGGGCTCGTCAGGGCTTCCCCATCCCGGGCATCACTTGTCTGTCCGGGCGGGCGGAAGTAGTATGCACTGTCCATTTTTCCGGGGGGCGAAAGCGATGTTCCGTGGCAGCATGGTCGCGATGGTGACACCGATGCATGAGGATGGCTCCGTCGACGAGGAAGGCCTCAAGCGGTTGGTGGATTTCCACGTGGACAACGGGACCGACGCCATTGTTGCCGTCGGTACCACGGGTGAAGCCGCAACGCTGGATTACGACGAACACTGCCATGTCATGCGACTGACCGTCGAGGCGGCGCGCAAGCGTATTGCGGTGATCGGTGGCAGCGGCGCCAACTCCACCTGGGAAGCAATCAAGCTCACGCGCTGCGCCATGGATGCCGGCTGCGACGCGGCGCTGCTGATTACGCCGTATTACAACAAGCCGACGCAGGAAGGGCTCTACCAGCACTTCCACGCCGTCGCCGAGGCGGTGCCGATCCCGCAGATTCTCTACAACGTGCCCGGGCGCACCGCCTGCGACATGCTTCCCGAGACCATCGAACGCCTCGCCGATATCCCCAATATCGTGGCCGTCAAGGAAGCGCACGGAACCATCCAGCGCCCGCGGGAGATTCTGGAGCGGTGCGGCGATCGCCTTGACGTCTACAGCGGCGATGACGGTAACGCCCGGGAGATCATTCTCGCCGGTGGCAAGGGCTGCATCTCCGTCAGCGCCAATGTGGCGCCGAAACTCATGCACGACATGTGCATGGCCGCGCTGGACGGCGACCTGGAACGGGCGGAAGCCCTGGACGCCCAGCTCGCCGCCCTGCACAAGGCGCTGTTTATCGAGACCAGCCCCATTCCGGTGAAGTGGGCCGTCAGTGAAATGGGGCTCATGGGGCCAACCCTGCGGTTGCCCATGACCCCGCTGTCGGAGCCTCACCACGAGACGGTGCGCCAGGCCATGAAACTGGCGGAGGTTGCCTGATCCATGTTGCTGTCCCCCCGCTCTGCTGTCGTCGTTCGTCCTGTCCTGGTGGCGGCTCTTGCGCTGACCCTGGCTGCCTGCGCGGGCAGGGGCGACGATGAGCCCGACCGTCGGGACCGGCTGACCATGCCGCCTGACCTCTCCGGCGAGCGCATCGGCCAGGTGCCCGAAAGCCGTCGTGACCGGGGGGCTGCGGCCATGACGGCGGAGCAGCGCGAGGAGCAGGAGCGCGCATCCCGTGATGTTGCGCCCGAGCCTGTGGGGACGCGTATCCGCCAGCAGGGTGCGGAGCGCTGGCTCCAGGTCCAGGCCTCGCCGGAGCAGGTGTGGGACGGCCTCAATCGCTGGATGGAAGACGAAGGCGTGCCGGTGGCGCGCAGCGAGCAGGAACTGGGGATCATCGAAACCGGCTGGATGCCGCGGCCCATGGGGCCCAGCGGTGGTGTGTTCCTGCCCCTGGAGCGTGACCCCGAGGGTGCGCCTCTGGTGGACCAGTACCTGATTCGTGTGGAAGCGGCCGAAGAGCAGGGCATGTCCGAGGTGTTCGTCGCCCATCGGCGCGTGGCCGCCGTGGATGACGGCTGGGCGCCGCGTACGGGCGAGCGCGGGCTGGAAGGCGAGATGCTGCGCGCCTTCATGCTCTACCTCGGCGCGGACGAGGCGTTCGCCGCGGAACAGGCGGCGCAACGTGAGCAGCGACTCACCCGGATGGATACCGATGAGGCCGGTGATCCCGTGCTCATCGTCCGTGAGAGCTTTCTGCAGACGTTCCAGCGGGTCGGTCTGGCACTGGATCGCGCGGCGTTCACCGTTGAAGAGCGCGACCGTGCCCAGGGCCGCTTCCTGGTGCGCTACGACCCGGCGGCTGACCAGGAGGACGACGGCCCCGGGTTCTTCTCGCGGCTTGCGTTCTGGCGTGAGCGCGAGCCCGAGCTGGAGCGCGGCACCTACGCCATCGTGATCGGCCGTGCAGACGATGGTACCGCGGTCTCCGTCAGGAGCGAGGAGGGTGAGCGCGTCTCCGAGCGCCTGTCCGAACGCCTGCTGCTGTTGATCGACGATCAGTTGCGCTGATGCGCGTCTCCGGGCCGGGGTGTCAACCCGGCCCGGAGGCTCGCCCCACTGCCTTGTGTAACGGAACGACATGCTGCGTCTGACAGGAACACCCGCTCTCTCCCCGTTTCGTCTTGCCAAGTTGCTGGCCGCCCTGCAGGAGCAGGTCCCCGCCGTCGACGCCCTGCACGCCGATTTCGAACATTTCGTCCTGCTGGATCGCGACCTCACGCCGCAAGAGCGCCAGACGCTGGAGGCGCTGCTGCTGGAAGGCCGGGAGCCGGAGGCGCGCAACGGCGGTGACGCCTTCTTCCTGGTTGTCCCCAGGCCGGGGACCATCTCGCCCTGGTCCACCAAGGCCACGGATATCGCCCACAACTGCGGGCTGACGGCCGTGCGCCGCATCGAGCGGGGCGTTGCCTACCGGCTCAGCCGCAATGGCGGCACGTTCAGTAGCGAAGAGCGGCAGCGCCTGCAGCCGCTGCTGCACGATCGCATGGTCGAGGCGGTGCTTGCCGACCCCGAAGAGGCGCGCGCGCTGTTCCGGCAGCAGGCGCCGGGGGCGCTGCGTTCGGTGGATATCCTTGGCGGCGGGCGTGAAGCGCTGGCGGACGCGAACAATGCCATGGGGTTCGCGCTCGCGGACGACGAGATCGACTACCTGGTCGAGCAGTATGTCGCCCTCGGTCGCAACCCCACGGATGTGGAGCTGATGATGTTCGCCCAGGCGAACTCCGAGCACTGCCGCCACAAGATCTTCCGTGCCGACTGGGTCATCGACGGCGAGCCCCAGCCCCGCTCGCTGTTCGACATGATCCGCAATACCTACCAGCACCGCCCCCAGGGGGTGTTGTCCGCCTACAGTGACAACGCGGCCGTGGCGGAGGGTCCGGAGGTCCAGCGCTTCTTTGCCGACCCCACGGATCAGGTCTACCGCCCGCACGGGGAGCCGGTGCACCTGGTGATGAAAGTGGAGACCCACAATCATCCCACCGCCATCGCCCCGCATCCCGGTGCGGCCACCGGTGCCGGCGGCGAGATCCGGGACGAGGGCGCCACCGGGCTGGGCGCGCGGCCCAAGGCGGGCCTGGCGGGGTTCACCGTCTCCAACCTGCGGGTTCCGGACGCCATCCAGCCATGGGAAACGGAGGACAACGGTCGCCCCGGGCGCATGGCGTCGCCGCTGGAGATCATGATCGACGCGCCGGTCGGCGCGGCGTCGTACAACAACGAATTCGGCCGCCCGAACCTGGGTGGCTACTTCCGCACCTTCGAGCAGCGCGTCCCGGGTGCCGGGGGTGACGAGGTCCGCGGCTACCACAAGCCGATCATGATCGCTGGAGGCATGGGCGCGATCCGCGATGCCCACGTGCACAAGAAGGACGTGGCCGACGCCGCCCGGGTCGTGGTGCTCGGTGGTCCGGCCATGCTGATCGGGCTGGGGGGCGGTGCGGCGTCGTCCGTGAGCAGCGGGGCCAGCGACGAGGAGCTGGACTTCGCCTCCGTGCAGCGCAGTAACCCGGAAATGCAGCGGCGCGCGCAGCAGGTCATCGACGCGTGCTGGTCCCTGGGCGATGACAACCCGGTGCTCTCCATCCACGATGTCGGTGCGGGCGGCCTGTCCAACGCCGTACCCGAAATCCTCGACGACAGCGAGCGGGGCGGTCACCTGGAACTGCGGGACGTCCCCAGCGACGACCCCGGCATGTCGCCCATGGAGATCTGGAGCAACGAGGCGCAGGAGCGCTACGTGCTCGCCATCGGTGCCGAGGCCGAGGCGGCGTTCCGCCGGATCTGCGAGCGCGAGCGCTGCCCCTACGCCGTGATCGGCACCGCCACCGCCGACCGGCAGCTGCTGCTCACCGATCGCACCCTGGGCGACGATGCGGTTCACATCCCCATGGACCTGCTGTTCGGCAAGCCACCGAAAATGCGGCGGGATGTCACCCGTGTCGAGCCGCCCCGCCAGCCGCTGGGGCTGGAGCACGTCTCCGTGCTTGATGCCGCGGAGCGTGTACTGCGCCTGCCCGGCGTCGCCGCCAAGCACTTCCTGATCACCATCGGCGACCGCACGGTCACCGGACTCGTCGCCCGGGATCAGATGGTGGGGCCGTGGCAGGTACCGGTCGCCGATGTGGCCGTGACACTGGACGACTACAGCGGCCATACCGGCGAAGCCATGGCCATGGGAGAGCGGGCGCCCACGGCGCTGCTGGACGCGCCGGCATCCGGGCGCATGGCGGTGGCGGAAGCGCTGACCAATCTTGCTGCCGCGGACGTGGGGACGCTGGAGCGCGTCAACCTGTCCGCCAACTGGATGGCGCCTGCCGGGCACCCCGGGGAGGACGCGCGCCTGTACGACACGGTTCGGGCCGTGGGCATGGAGCTGTGCCCCGCCCTGGGCGTCGCCATCCCGGTGGGCAAGGACTCCCTGTCCATGAAAACGGTCTGGGAGCAGGAAGGGGAAACCCGCGCGGTGACCTCGCCGCTGTCCCTGGTGGTGTCCGCGTTCGCCACCGTGGATGATGCCCGTCGCACCCTGACCCCGGAGTTGCGCGGTAATGCCGGCGACACCCGGCTGCTGCTGGTGGACCTGGGCCGCGGGCGCAACCGTCTTGGCGCCTCGGCATTGGCGCAGGTCTACAGCCGCCTTGGCGACGCTCCGGCGGATCTGGACCGGCCGGAGGACCTGCGGGCGTTCTTCGACACGATCCAGGCGCTGAACCGTGACGGCCTGCTGCTCGCCTATCACGACCGCAGCGACGGCGGGCTGTTCGCGACGCTTTCCGAAATGGTCTTTGCCGCCCGCATCGGCGTCACCGTGGACCTTGCAACCGCTGGCGCCGGCGCCCTGCCGGCGTTGTTCGCCGAGGAGCCGGGCGCCGTGGTGCAGGTTGGCTGTGATGCGATGGACGCGGTGCTGGACCGCTTTGCCGAGGCCGGGCTGGCCGACTGCGTCCACGTCATCGGCGCACCGAATGATGATGATCGCCTGGTGGTGCATGACGGCGCATCCGTCGTTCTCGACCGGCCGCGCGTGGAACTGCAGCGCATCTGGCAGGAGACCAGCTGGCGTATCCAGTCGCTGCGCGACAACCCGGACTGCGCCGCCGAGGAGTACGACAGTCTTCTGGATACCGATGACATGGGGCTCCACGCCGCCCTCAGCTTCGACCCGGCGGACGACGTTGCCGCGCCCATGGTCGCCTCCGCAGCGGCGCCGCGTGTTGCCATCCTGCGGGAGCAGGGCGTCAACGGGCATGTGGAGATGGCCGCGGCCTTCCGCGCGGCCGGGTTCGAAGCGGTGGACGTGCACATGACCGACCTGCTGGAGCGGCGGCAGGACCTGTCCCGCTTCCAGGGGCTGGTGGCCTGCGGCGGATTCTCCTACGGTGACGTGCTCGGCGCCGGCGGCGGCTGGGCCAGGACGATTCTCTTCAACGACCTGCTTCGGGATCAGTTCGGCAGCTTCTTCCAGCGGGAGGACGCATTCGCCCTGGGGGTGTGTAACGGTTGCCAGATGCTGTCGACACTGCGTGAGCTGATCCCCGGGGCCGATCTGTGGCCGCGGTTCGTTCGCAACCGCTCGGAGCAGTTCGAAGCCCGGCTGTCACAGGTGGAAGTGGTGGAGTCGCCATCGCTGTTCCTCCGGGGCATGGAGGGCTCGCGCATGCCCATTGCGGTGGCGCACGGCGAAGGGCGGCTGGAGTGCCCGGAGGAGAGCGGGCCGCGCAAGCTCGCTTCGGCCGGGCTGGTGAGTCTGCGATACGTGGATGGCCGTGGGCAGCCCGCGGCGCGCTATCCGGCCAACCCCAACGGCTCGCCGGACGGCATTACCGGCCTGACCACCCTGGATGGCCGCGTGACCATCATGATGCCGCACCCCGAGCGGGTCTTCCGGACGGTGCAGAACAGCTGGCACCCTCAGGAGTGGGGTGACTACGGACCGTGGATGCGCATGTTCCGCAACGCGCGCCGCTGGATCCAGTAGCTGCGCCGCGCGCCGGTAATAACGCAGAACAATACAAAACGGGGGAGACCGCCATGCCTTATGCCGTGGACTGGCTGGATCGACGTGCCCGGCTGAGCCCCGGGGCGACGGCCCTGGTGGACGCCGCCAGTGGACAGCGGATCAGCTACGCCGAGTGGAATGCCGCCGCCAACCGTACGGCCCGTTACCTTGGCAAGCAGCTCGGCGTCGCCAAGGGAGACCGCGTTGCCGTACTGGCGGGTAACTCCGTGGCGTATCTGGACGTCTGGTTCGCCTGCAACAAGACCGGCGCCATCCTGCAGAACCTCAACTGGCGGCTGGCCGAATCCGAGCTGGTGCAGCTTATCGAGGATGCTGCGCCCACCGTGCTCTTCTATGGCGCCGATTTCGTCGACGCCGTCACCCGGCTGCGCGAGGCCCCCGGGGCGAAGTCCGTTCAGCATTGGGTCGCCCTCGACGGTGCCAAGGTGACAGGTGACCCGGAAATCACACTACGCGATGTGGAGTCGGCGGAGACGCCGCCGCTGCCGCGGCTCACCCATGATGACCCGTGGGTGATCTGCTACACCGGTGGCACCACCGGGTTGCCCAAGGGGGCGATCCTGACCCACGGTAATATCGCCTGGAACGCGATCAACACCCAGGCAAGTTGGGAGATCACCCGTGATGACACCGCCATTCTCAATGCACCGCTCTTTCACACCGGGGCGCTGAATGTCTTCACCGCCCCGCTGGTGCACGCCGGTGGCTGCAGCGTGGTCTGCACCGGTTTTGACGCCAACCAGGTCTTTGACCTGATCGAAAGCGGCGGGGTGAACCTGTTCTTCGGCGTACCGACCATGTTCTCCATGCTGCAGGAGCACCCGCGCTGGGACACGGCCGACTTCTCGCCACTGAAACTGGTGATCAGCGGTGGCGCACCCTGCCCAATGCCGGTTTTCGAGCGGTTCTGGGCCCGCGGCGTGGACTTCAAGACCGGATACGGGCTGACCGAGGCGGGGCCCAACACGTTCTGGCTGCCGCCGGAGCAGGTTCGGGGGAAACCCGGGGCGGTGGGCTATCCGCTGTTCCATGTGGAGGTGCAGCTCCGGGAGACGCAGACGGGGGAGGTCGTCACCGCCCCGGATGTTACCGGCGAGCTGCTGATCCGCGGCCCCCATCGCACGCCGGGGTACTGGAACCGGCCCGATGCCACGGCGGCGGCCATCGACCCGGATGGCTGGCTCCACACCGGCGACCTGGCGCGCTTCGACGGTGATGGCGCCTACACCATCGTCGGCCGGCTCAAGGACATGTTCATCTCCGGCGGCGAGAACGTCTATCCGGCGGAGATCGAGAACGTGCTGCACGGCCATCCTGAGGTGGCCGATGCCGCGGTGTTTGGTGTGTCCGACCGGACCTGGGGCGAGGTGGGCTGTGCGGTGATCGTGCCCGTGGCCGGGACGGCGCTGCAGGCGCGCACCCTGCGGCCCTGGCTCAAGGAGCGTCTGGCGCGCTACAAGGTCCCGCGCCGCATCGAGTTCGTCGACGCCCTGCCCACCACCGGCGCCGGCAAGATCGACAAGCGCAGGCTCCAGGAGCGTTTCGAGGACGAGTAATACCCGCCGTGGCCGCCGAGCGTCGTGTTGGGTGGACCTTCAGTCGCCGTAGGGCGGACCTTCAGGTCCACCAAACCGACTTTGGTTCACTCCCCCAGCCCCCGTCGCCCGGCCCAGTCCCGGGCGAACTGCCACGCCACGCGGCCGCTGCGCGAGCCCCGTTCCAGGGCAAAGCGGAGCGCATCCTCGCGCACGGCCTCAGGGGCGTCGTCGATGCCGAAGCGCTGCAGCCAGCCCTGCACGATCTCCAGGTAGGCGTCCTGGCTGAACGGGTGGAACGAGACCCATAACCCGAATCGCTCGGACAGGGAGATCTTCTCCTCCACCGCCTCGCCGTGATGGATCTCTCCATCCACGTTGCGCGCTTCCTCGTTCTCCGCCATGTACTCCGGCACCAGGTGGCGCCGGTTGGAGGTGGCGTAGATGAGCAGGTTCTCCGGGGCGGCGCTCACCGAGCCGTCCAGCATGGCCTTGAGCGCCTTGTAGCCGGGGTCGTCGCCCTCGAAGGAGAGGTCGTCGCAGAATACGATGAAGCGTTCGCTGCGCCCGCGGATCAGCCTGGCCACGTCGGCCAGGTCGACCAGTTCGCTCTTGTCCATTTCGATCAGGCGCAGCCCGGCGTCGGCGTGGGCGTGCAGCAGCGCCTTGACCAGTGACGACTTGCCCGTGCCGCGAGCCCCCCACAGCAGTGCATTGTTGGCTGGCAGCCCCTGGACGAACTGGCGGGTGTTGCGATCCAGCAGCGCCTTCTGCCGCGTCACGTTGTGCAATGCATCCAGGGCCACCGCGTGCGGCTCCGGGACGGCTTCCAGAAAGCCGGCTCCCAGCCGGCGACGCCACCGGAACGCGGTGCTGGCCTCCCAGTCCGGGCTCGCATCGGCGGGCGGCAACAAGGGCTCCACCCGCTCCAGTAATTGTTCGGCACGCGCCAGGAAGTGTTCGAGCCGGTTCGTCATCCGCTACCAGTCCAGGTCGTCCGGGATGGGGAACTCCCGGTAGAGGTCGTCGTCCTCGCTGCTGAGGTCGGCGGCGGTCACCATGGCAACGAACAGGGTCGCGTCGCGCTCATGCAGCCGCGGCACCACATCGGATGGCACCACGTGGAAACGCCCCTTGCGCTCGACGATTGCCAGCTCGCCCCGGCTCAGCCGCTTCTGCTGCTCGGCGGTGACCTCCAGCTTGCGCACCTTGCCGTCACGGGTGAAATGGAAGGGGATGCTGCCGTCACGGGTGGAGATCGCATGCTCCCGCAGCAGGTCCTCGATCTGGGCTGCCGCGGACTTCTCCTTCTTCTGCTGCTCCCGCTGCTGGTTCAGGGTGCGGTCCCGCTCGGCCTTCTCGGCGCGCGCCTGCTGAACCTGCGCCTGGCGCGCGGCCGCGTCCGGATCCGCCGGTTGTCCCTTGCGCCCGCCCTTGCCCTTGGCCTTCTTGCGCTGGGCGCGCTTTTCCTTGTCTGCCTGGCGGGCCTGTTTCTCGTCCACCAGGCCGCTCTTCATCAGTTGATCGCGTAGTGAGTTGCTCATTCGGTCAGTCCATCGGCGCTGGTCGGTGAAGTCGGGGGCGTCTGCAGACGCGGGTTGCCATCAAGTGTACGCATCCCGGGGGTTGTCCCGCCACGGGTCGGGCTATTTTCCGTGGGGGCGCTCACCGGTTGTGCGGCCGATTTTCAGGCCGACCTGGGTGATGCGGCCACCCTCCATGGCGCGGACCACGAACTCCATGTTGTTCAGCTTGACGCGGTCCCCGACCACGGCGCGCTGTTTGAACAGCCGTCGCAGGTACTCGCCCACGGTCTCGTCCTCGCGGGCCTGATTGGGGATTCTCAGGTCGTAGGCGCTCGAGAGTGCCGCCAGCGGCGTATCCCCGTTCAGTACGAAATCGCCGAAGAATGCATGTTCTTCAAGGCGTGCCGGCCCGTGTGCGGCAACGAATACCCGGTCCAGGTCGGGCAGGGACTGCGGTGTCGTGAGCACGTACAGGTAGTCGCCTTCGCGCAGGATCTCGTCCTGGAACTGCCGGATCAGGCGCTCGTCCCGGATCAGCGAGACAATCTGACTGCTGCGCGGCAGGCGCAGCCGCTGCACCACCTTGTACAGGGCCGGGCTGTCCGCGGCCAGATGGTAGCCCACCATCTCGTACTCCACCTGACCGGGCAGGTCCAGCTCCAGCCGGTGCACCACCCGCGAGCGGGGCGGAACGTCCAGCTCCAGCCAGCGGGCCACGGGCGCGACGGTCCAGCCCTGCAGGACCAGTGACAGCAGCACCACGAAGAACGCGATATTGAAGTAGGTTCCGGCATCCTCGACGCCGGCGAGCAGCGGGAACAGCCCCAGCAGGATCGGCACCGCCCCGCGCAGCCCCACCCAGCCGATGAACGCCTGCTCCTTGAGCGGGAACCGGAACGGCAGCAGCGACAGGGCCACGGCCAGCGGGCGGGCGACGAACAGCAGCAGGGCGGCGACCACCAGGGCCTGCGGGGCCACGCCCAGCAGGTCCGACGGTGTGATCAGCAGCCCCAGCATGAGAAACATGACGATCTGTGCCAGCCACGCCATTCCGTCGTGGAACCGGCGGATGTTCTGCGCACTCTGTAGCCGCCGGTTGCCAAGCAGGATGCCCGCCAGGTACACGGCCAGAAAACCGCTGCCGCCAATGAAAGCGGCCAGTCCGAAGATCAGCAGCGCGCCGGAGATGGCCAGCAGCGGATACAGGCCCGGTGTCAGGGGGATACGGTTGACCGACGAGACCAGCGCCAGCCCGCCGAGCACGCCGATGATGCCCCCCAGTCCCATCTGCTGGGCAAACTCCAGGACCAGCCCGAGTCCCATGCTGTCCTGCTGCCCGAGAATGATCTCGATGAAGGCGATGGTCAGGAAGATCGCCATGGGGTCGTTGCTGCCGGACTCGATCTCCAGGGTGGCGCCGATGCGCTCCTTCAGCTCGAGACCGTGGGCGTGGAGCAGGTAGAACACGGCGGCGGCGTCGGTGGACCCCACGATGGCGCCGATCAGTAGCCCGACCATGAGGGGGAGATCGAAGATCCAGGCCGTGAGCAGGCCGGTGATGGTAACGGTGGCCACGACCCCGAGGGTGGCGAGCACCAGGGCCGGGCGCAGGCCAACGCGGAAACTGGCGACCCGGGTGCGCAGGCCACCGTCGAAGAGGATCACGGCCAGCGCCAGACTGCCGATCAGGTGGGCCGCCTGGAAATCATCGAAAGCGACCCCGCCGGGGCCCTCTTCGCCCACCAGCATGCCGATCACCAGGAAGACCAGCAGCAGGGGCGCACCGATCCGGCTGGAGATGACGCTCGCGAGGATACTCGCCACGAGCAACAGCCCGCCGACCAGGATGATCTGATTGGTCAGTTCCAAACGTGCCCCCCGATGGCGCAACCCGGCCCGCGATCAGTGGGCACCCCTGACCGGTGCTGGGCGGTTACGCGATAGAAACGCCGATCATTATAACGAACCCGGGGGTGGGCTGTCCGTGCCGCCACGTCTTGAGAGTGGTCAAAAAAAAACGCCCGCGTGGTGCGGGCGTTGGCCGTGGGTAGACGGCTGCCGGAATCAGGCGCTCTTCTTCGAGCTGGAGCTGCTGGAGCTCGAGCTGGCAGCACCCGTCTCCTTGGCGGCGCTGGCAGAGGCGTTCTCGACAGCGGAAACAGCCTGTTTGGTCTGCTGTTTGGCCTGCTCGGATGCCGCGGTGACGCCGTCCTGAGCCAGTTTCTGCAGCTCTTCGGCAAAACCGCGATTGATCTTGACGAACTCGTTCATGTCCGCCGTCACCTTCTCGCCCAGGGACTTGGCGACCTCGGTCTGCTTGGTGACGTACGCCTGCAGGCTCTGGGGATCGTTGATGTCCTTCAGGGCGCGCAGGTTGTCGATACTCAGCTCCGAATAGTGCTTCACCGCTTCCACCTGGAAGTCGGCAAGGCGGGCCACGTGGTCGAGCATGGAGCTCTGGGCCTTGCGCACAGGGTTCAGCATCTGTTCGACCTGCGCATTGGTCTTCTCGAACATCTCGGTATACATATGGGGTCACCTCCTCTGTCGTGAAAGAGCTTGTCGCTCTTTCTGCGCTGCAGCATAGTTCACGATTTGGTGCGCTGCAACGTCCACTGTTCATTCTCTCTTCAGCAGTTTATGCAAGCCGTTCATGTCCGAGTGGCGGACGCGCGCGGCAATCGTGAACGGTGCCCACGCGCTGTGGTTTCCGTCTCCGGTATACTGCCGCGTTTCACCGCCGCCGGAGACAACCGGGAGCAGTCATGAGCAACAGCGATACCGCATCCATTCGTCCGGCGCTGCCGGATGACGCCCCCCGCCTGGTCGCGCTTCAGGCCGCCTACCTGCTCGGCGAGGGTGGCCAGGGGCAGGCCGACAGTGCGTCCGGGTTTCTGGTTTCCGGTTACGACGAGGACCGCTATCGGCACTTTGCGGCGGTGGCGGATCACTTCTACGTGGGCGAGGAGGACGGTCGCGTCATCGCGTTCGTGCTGGCGATGAACAGTGAGCGCATCGCCGAGGCCACCCCCGGCCACCAGGTCAACCACTGGCTGCTGGAGCAGTATCCGCGGCCGTTCACGTTGATCAGCCAGGTGTGCGTGGCGCCGGAGGCCGCATCCGGCGGCTGGGGGCGGGAGCTGTACAACGTCGTCCGGCAGCTCGCGGCCGGGCGGCCGCAGTTTGCGGCCATCGTGCTGGATCCGCCCAATGAGCCGTCGGTGCGGTTCCACGAACGGGTGGGCTTTCACAAGGCCTTCGAGACGGTGGGGCACGACGGCCGTCCGCGGGGCATCTGGGCGCGCGATCTGCCGGGGTGTCCGCAGTCATGAGGCCGCAGGATCTGCCCGCCGGGCACGAGGATGACATCCCGGTCCAGGCCCATGTGCTGGTCAACCAGGAAGCCATCGCGGCGGAGCTCTACCGTCACGAGGATCTGCTCAACTGGCAGAAGCTCAACAACCTGCTCTACATCAATGTGGGCCTGGGGGCCGTGCTCGGGTTCACGCTGGATACAGGCAACGGCGCGGCGCTGGATGTGGCCTCGCCGGTGGTGGTGAAGGCGCTGGCGGTGCTCGGCGTGATGGTCTGTGTTGCGTTCGGTATCGCCATCTGGGCGGGAACGATCTACCTGCAGAACCGCAAGCTTGCGCTGCGTCTCATCGAGCGGCGTCTGCGGCCGTTCGGCGGTGCGCCGATGGTGCACCTGCGGCGTTTTGCCACGACCCGCTCCAAACTGCAGCGGTTCTCGCTGACCATGATCGTTCTGCGCGGTTTCCCGTTTGCGCTGGCCGGGGTCTGGTTGCTGATCGGCCTGCTCGCCTTCGGCGGTGCCATCGGCTGAGGCCGTCACTCATGCCGTGGCGGGCGCCATGGAGGCCAGTAACAGGCTGCCTGCTGCGGCAGCGGTGAGCACGGCGCGTAGCACACGGAACCACGGGGCCATGCGGATGCGCAGGTCCAGTGCAAGCTGGGCGACGAGGCAGACGGTCAGCAGGCTCAGAGCCAGTGTCGGGGGTAGCAGCAGCGCGACCCATGCCAGCAGCGACGGAATGACGCTGATCACGAAGACCCGCGGCACGCCGCCCTGGAGCGCCAGCCCCCAGTGGATGCCACCGAGAAAGGAGAGAATCACCGCGCCGTAGGCGATCAGGGCCCCCAGCGCCCAGGTGCCCTGGGCCGAGGGCAGTAACCACACGCCCAGTGCAAGCCCCAGGAACGGGAGTGCGCCCGCAAGCCCGAGGGCGACGGCCGCATTGCGCGCCCGGCGCTCGAGTCCGTGCCCGGGCGCGGCCACCGTGTCAGTCATCCCGCACCGCCGACATGGTCAGGGAGACGGAGTCCGCAAAACGTAGTGCATGGGGTTTGTCCACCTCCACCTGGACGGTATCGGCCGCCGGGTGCTCCATGATCAGCTGGATGATGTCGTGTACCAGCTTCTCCAGGAGCAGAAACCGGTTTTCCTCAACCAGCTCGATCACCTGCTTGGTGATGGTGCGGTAGTTCAGGGCGTGGTCGGGGGAGTCCGAGGTGGCGGCGCGCATGGCGTCGTAGCCAATGGTGATGTTCACCACCACATCCTGGCGCTTCTGCTGCTCCTCCTCGTTCAGCCCGACGAACGTCCGCAGCCGCAGGTTCTTCACGCGGATCATCGAGCTGTCCACCCGGGCATTGCCCGGCGCAAGCGTCTGTTCGGCCACACTCATGGAAGCGCCCCCTGCCGTGTCCGGCGTGCGTCGCTGCATCACCCGCGGATGAGCTGCAGAAACTCGTTCCGGGTGGGTTGTGAATCGCGAAACGTCCCCAGCATCACCGACGTGCTCATGCTGGAGTTCTGCTTGCCGACACCGCGCATCATCATGCAGAGGTGGTTGGCGGTGATGTGCACGGCGACCCCTTTGGCGTCGGTGACGCTCATGACCGCGTCCGCGATCTCCTTGGTCATGTTCTCCTGGATCTGGAACCGTCGCGCGTACATGTCGATGATTCGCGCGATCTTGGACAGGCCGATCACCTTGCCGTTGGGGATGTAGGCCACGTTCGCGCGGCCGATGAACGGCAGCAGGTGGTGTTCGCACAGCGAGTAGAATTCCACGTCGCGCACGATGACCATCTCGTCGTTATCGGACGGGAAAATGGCGCCGTTGACCAGCTCCTGGAGATTCTGGTTGTAGCCTTCGGTGAGGAAGGCGAACGCCTGCGCCGCGCGTTCCGGCGTTTTCTCCAGACCGTCCCGGGTTACGTCTTCACCGACCGAACGGATGATCTGTTCGAACGATGCGGTCATGTCGTCAATGCTCATGGTCGTCCTCAAACGGTCTGCCGCGCAGCGAATCTGTTTTGTACATCAATTGTACATTAATTGTAAATGGATGGTCCGGTGATTGTTCCTCCCGCCGCCACCGGGCTGCTTCGGCGCAGTATATAGAACGTGGCTGCGCTCTTCAGCTCGGCCATCCGGCGGGAGGGACGCCGCGGCCGGGGAAGACCACCCGGTATGTGTTCGCGGGCCCGTTCGGTATCCTTCCGTTGGGGTGACCGGCACCATTGCTGAAACCACTTTGGGCGGGAGGATGTTCATGAGCACCGAGGCGACCAGTGATCGCTGGCAGTTCTGGGTGGACCGCGGCGGCACCTTCACCGACGTGATCGCCCGGAAACCGGACGGCAGCATGGTGACCCACAAGGTGCTCTCGGAGAATCCCGGCCGGTACAAGGACGCTGCCCTCCAGGGGATCCGGGAGCTGCTCGGCCTGGGCACCGATGACCCCATCCCGGCGGCCCAGCTCGACGCGGTCAAGATGGGGACGACGGTCGCCACCAACGCGCTGCTGGAGCGCAAGGGCGAGCCCACCGTGCTGGTGACCACCCGTGGGTTCGCCGATGCCCTGCGCATCGGCTACCAGACGCGCCCCGACATCCTTGCCCTGCATATCGAGCTGCCGGAGCAGCTCTACAGCCGGATCGTGGAGGTGGACGAGCGCGTCGGTGCCGATGGCACCGTGCTGGCAAGCCCGGACGAGGGCCGGGTGCGGGCGGATCTGCAGCAGGCCCTGGATGCCGGCTGCACCGCCTGCGCCATCGTGTTCATGCACGGCTACCGCTTCAGCGAACACGAGGAGCGGGTGGCTGCCATCGCCCGGGAGGTGGGTTTCGGGCAGGTGAGCGTCTCCCACAGGGTCAGCCCGCTCATGAAACTGGTCGGGCGGGGTGACACCACTGTGGTGGACGCCTATCTCTCACCCATTTTGCGGCGGTACGCCAGTCAGGTGGCCTCGGAGCTGGGCGACACCCGGCTGCTGTTCATGAAGAGCGACGGCGGCCTCACGGACGCGCGCTGGTTCGAGGGTAAGGACGCCATCCTCTCCGGCCCCGCCGGTGGCATCGTCGGCTGCGTGCGCACGGCCCACATGGCGGGTTGCGAGCAGGTGATCGGCTTCGACATGGGCGGGACGTCCACGGACGTGGCCCACTACAACGGCGAGTTCGAGCGCAGCTTCGAGACCGTGATCGGCGGTGTCCGCATGCGCGTGCCCATGATGCGCATCCACACGGTGGCCGCGGGTGGCGGCTCGTGCCTCGGGTTTGACGGCAGCCGCTTTCGCGTCGGGCCGGCGTCCGCCGGTGCCGACCCGGGGCCGGCGTGCTACCGCCGTGGCGGGCCGCTCACCGTCACCGATTGCAACGTCATGCTCGGCCGTCTCCAGCCCGCCTTCTTCCCCAGGGTGTTCGGCCCCGGCGGTGATGAACCGCTGGACGTGGACGCCGTGCGCGATGCCTTCCGGGGGCTGACGGACCGGATCCGGCTGGAGACGGGCGACAGCCGCAGCGCCGAGGAGGTGGCGGAGGGGTATCTGCGCATTGCCGTGGAGAACATGGCCAACGCCATCAAGCAGATCTCCGTGCAGCGCGGCCACGACGTGACCGGGTATACCCTCAACTGCTTCGGCGGCGCCGGCGGCCAGCACGCCTGCCGGGTGGCCGAGGCACTGGGCATGTCGCGGGTGGTGGTCCACCCCTTTGCCGGGGTGTTGTCCGCCTACGGCATGGGCCTGGCCGACCTCACCACCATGCGGGAGCTGTCCGTGGATGCGCCGCTGGGCGCCGACACCCTTGAAGCGCTGGGGCCGCGGCTGCGCGCCGCCGACAGCGAGGGGCGGGACGAGCTCGTCGCCCAGGGCGCCCCGGCGGATGCGCTCACGGCGGTGTACAAGCTGCAGCTCCGGTACGCCGGCACCGATACCGCACTGCTGGTGGACCACGGGAATGCGGACGACGTCCGTCAGGCGTTCGAGGAGGCCCACCTGGCCCAGTTCGGTTTCACCATGCCCGAGAAGGCCGTCATGGTGGCGGCCGCCGTGGTGGAGGTGATCGGTGCCAGCGGCGCACACGGCGAGGAGCCGGTGCTGCCCCCGCGCGCCGGGGGGTTACCACCGCAGCCGCTGGATCACGTTGCCATGTGGGTGGAGGGGCGTACCGAGACCGTCCCGGTGCACGACCGCGAGGCCCTGGCCCCGGGGGATGCCGTTCCGGGGCCGGCGATCATCCGCGACCCGGTGTCCACCGTGGTGGTGGAGCCGGGCTGGACGCTGGGTGTGAACGACCACGGTCATCTGCTGCTGGAGCGCGGCCGCGCCGTTGGAGGGGCCGCCGTAGGCACCGACGTGGATCCGGTCATGCTGGAGGTGTTCAACAATCTGTTCATGAACGTGGCCGAGCAGATGGGGGTGACCCTGGAGAACACCGCCCAGTCCGCCAATATCAAGGAGCGGCTCGATTTCTCCTGTGCCCTGTTCGACGCCGGCGGCGGGCTGGTGGCCAATGCGCCCCACGTGCCCGTGCACCTCGGCTCCATGGGCGAGAGCGTGCGCGCCATCATCGCCGCCCGGGCGGGCTCCATGCAGGCCGGCGATGTCTACATGCTCAACGACCCGTACCAGGGCGGCACCCACCTCCCGGACATCACGGTCATCACCCCGGTGTTCGATGAGGCCGGCGAGACGATCATCTTCTACGTGGCGAGCCGGGCCCATCATGCGGACGTGGGCGGCCTGACGCCGGGGTCCATGCCGCCGCACAGCCGCCACATCGATGAAGAGGGCGTGCTGATCAGCAATGTCCAGGTGGTGTCCGGAGGCACGTTCCGGGAGTCGGCGCTACAGGCGCTCTTCAGTAGTGGTCCCTGGCCGTCGCGCAACGTGGACCAGAACCTCAGCGATCTGCGCGCCCAGATCGCGGCCAACAACCGTGGCGTCGGCGAACTGCGGCGCATGGTGGCGCAGTACGGGCTGGAGGTGGTCCAGGCGTACATGGGGCACGTGCAGGACAATGCCGCCGAGCAGGTCCGCCGCGTGCTCGATGTGCTCGCCGATGGCGAGTGGGAGAAACCCATGGACAACGGCGCCACCGTGCGTGTCGCCATCCGCGTGGACCGGGAACAGCGCCGCGCCACGGTGGATTTCACCGGCTCCAGTCCGCAGCAGGACAGCAACTTCAACGCGCCGAAGGCCGTGACCCGGGCGGCGGTGCTGTACGTGCTGCGGACCCTGGTGCAGGACGCAATCCCGCTCAATGACGGCTGCCTGGAACCCGTCGAGCTGGTGGTGCCGGAGGGCTCCATGCTCAACCCCAGGCATCCGGCCGCCGTGGTGGCGGGCAATGTGGAAGTGAGCCAGGTGGTCACCGACGCCCTCTACGCCGCCCTGGGGGTGCTCGCCAATAGCCAGGGCACCATGAACAACGTCACCTTCGGCAACGCCGAGCACCAGCACTACGAGACCCTCTGCGGCGGCGCCGGGGCCGGTGACGGCCATCACGGCGCCAGCGCGGTGCACGTGCACATGACCAACAGCCGCCTCACCGACCCGGAGGTGCTGGAGACCCGTTTCCCCGTGCGCCTGGACGGCTTCTCCGTACGCACTGGCTCGGCGGGTGCCGGACAGTGGCGGGGCGGCGAGGGGGTGGAGCGTCGGCTGCGCTTCCTGGAGCCCATGACCGTCGCGGTGCTGGCCAACAGTCGCCTGGTGGCGCCGGCGGGGATCCGCGGCGGTGGCGACGCCGGGGTGGGCGAGCAGTTCGTCGAGCGTCACACCGGTGAACGTGAACGCCTCAGCGGCACCGACAGTGCCGACATGGACGCCGGCGACGTGTTCGTGATCCGTACGCCCGGTGGGGGTGGTTACGGCGCCGCCGACTGATTCCCGGCCTCCCCGAAAGCCCATTCCGTCCCTGCTGCCAGGACGCCGACTGCCGGTGCGATCGTATTGGACAATCGTTCTGGTTTGTTCCGTTTTGTTCAAGCACCTCGTCGTGTTCTTCATTAGTGTGAATCCCGTCACATAACGAAAGACTCCGGCCAGAGAGCCGGCAGGCTGGCGATACGCCGGCCCTGAATAACGACATATGGAGGAGAACGTCTCATGAATCGAGACACGTGCGCTCGTGTCCGGCTCGGTCGTGCCGGTATGGGTCTGGTGTTGCTGGGCGCAGGTACGTCCGGGGCCTGGGCGGCGGGGTTCGAAGTCCCGCAGAAGGGAATCAAGGAGATGGGCGTCGCGTTCGGCGGATCGGCCGCGTTGCTGGAGGATGCCTCGGCCGTGGCCAACAACCCCGCCGGCCTGGTGCGGCTGGAGGGGCAGAATGTCTCTGCCGGCCTGACGCTCATCCAGTCCGAATTCGACTACGACACCGAAGTGCACCGCGAGCTCATCGAGGATGTCGGCGGTCAGGTTCCCGGCGACGGCAGCGGTACCATTGATGGCGAGTCCATCGTCCCGCACTTCTACTACAGCCAGCGGATCAGTGACGACGCCGCCTGGGGGCTCGGGGTGTACGCCCCGTTCGGCTCCAACACCGATTACCCCGACGACTGGGCTGGTCGCTACAACGCCACCGAGACGGACATCATGGCCGTCAACCTGAACCCCGCCTTCTCGTGGCGCGCCACCGACACGCTGTCCGTGGGCTTCGGCGCCATCGTGCAGTACTTCGAGGGCACCTTCCGGAACGACATTGATGTCGGTTATCTGGTGGCCGAGCAGGTCATCGAACAGCTCGAGGACGAGAACCTCGCGGAACCGGAGGGCGGCAACGAAGCCGTGGTGGACGCCCTGGCGCACCGGTATGACGTGAGCAACGACATGCAGGTGGACGGCATCGCCTATGGCTTCAACTTCGGCCTGCTCTGGGAGCCCGCCGACGGCACCCGGATCGGGTTGAGTTACCACAGCCGTACCCGCCAGGTGGCCGAGGGCGAGGCGGATCGCCCCGAGACGCTGGATCCGGATTACCAGCAGGACCTGGAGGACGAGATCGCCGATATCTCGCTGGAAGATGGTCTCGCCCGTTTCTGCGACTGGGATATCTGGAACGACCCGACAATCGGGCGCTGTCAGCCCGATGCCGCCCCCGAGGGTGCCGCCCGCGCCGTGGGCCCCCTGGGTGCGGCCGGCGGCGATATCCAGCTGATCGTGGACATGCCCGAGATCGCCACCCTGAGCTTCTACCACGAACTCACCGAGCGCTGGGCCGTCACCGGTGGTGCAACCTTTACGCGCTGGAGCAATGTCGAGGAGCTGCGCTTCACGTACGAGGACGAGAGTGACCGCGGCGGCGAGGACTACACCGGCAGTGGCGACGACGTCCGCCGCCGTGACCTGGTGCAGCCGTTCGCCTGGGAAGACACCTGGCGCTACGGGCTCGGTGTCATCTTCACGCCCACGGAGACGTGGACCTTTCGTGCCGGCGTGGCCTACGACGAGAGCCCGGTGCCGGACGCGGAACGGCGCACGCCCCGCGGCCCGGACAGTGACCGCATCATCGGTGCCGTGGGCATGAGCTGGCAGCCAACCACCAACCTCGGTATCGATCTGGCCTACACCTACACCCACATGGAAGAGGCGGAGATCAACAACCGCGAGAATCCCGCAGGCTCCCAGCACCGCATCGAAGGTGAATACGACGGACATCTGCACAGCACCGCGGTGCAGGTGAACTACGCGTTCTGACGTCGCAGTGGTCCCGGGCCGGGGTGCCGGCCCGGTCCGTTTGCTCCGCCGACGCTGTCCCGATACCATTTGATGTATCACTCATGTATAAATTCTGTCGCCGCACCCCTTTCGGCGCGGCGGCGGGGTTTCCCGAGGCACATCTTATGGCTGCGGAAGCAATCGCCCGGAGCAGCGACGTCATGCAGGAAAACGCTGATCAGCGGGCACTCAAACGGACCCTGGGCCGTTATCCAACCGGTGTCGCCGTCGTAACGGCGCGGCGTGGCGACGGTACGCCCGTGGGGCTGACCGTGAATTCCTTTACATCCGTTTCACTTGAGCCGCCGCTGATTCTCTGGTGCCTGGCCAACGAATCCCCGAATCTGCCGGTGTTCCGGGATGCCGCGCACTTCGGTATCAGCGTGCTTGCCGCCGATCAGCAGTGGGTTTCCAACCGCTTCGCCTCGCCCCTGGAGGAGAAGTTCGCCGGTATCGACTGGTTCGAGGGGGAAGGCGGGGTGCCCCTGCTGCGCGGCAGCGTTGCCCATCTGCACTGTCGGCATTACAGCCGGCACCCCGGCGGGGACCACGTCATCCTGCTCGGTCAGGTCGCGCGCTTCGACAACACCGGTGGCGAGCCCCTGGTCTACCTGGGCGGTGACTACCACGTGGCCCAGCCCCCCGGGGAGAGGGGCTCGTGAGTATCGTGATCGTCGGCACCGGCCTGGCCGGCTACAACACCGCGAAGGCGTTCCGGAAGCAGGATTCCGACACCCCGCTGACGCTGGTGACGGCTGATTCCGGCCGGTCCTACTCCAAGCCGATGCTTTCCACCGGCCTGCGCAAACAGCAGACGCCCGCCGACCTGGTGCAGGCAGGCCCGCAGGACATGGCGGCGGAGCTGGATGCGCGGGTGATCACGGACTCCCGGGTGGTGGCCATCGATCGACGCGGTCAGTGCGTGCAGCTGGCCAGCGGTGATTCCATTGGCTACCACCGCCTGGTGCTTGCCACCGGCGCCGACCCGATCGCCCCGCGCCTCGATGGCGACGCTGCCGGACGGGTCCTGCAGGTCAATGACCTCGACCAGTACGAGGTGTTCCGGGACGCCGTGGCCGATGCCAGCCGGGTGCTGATCATGGGCGGCGGGCTGATCGGCTGCGAGTTCGCCAACGATCTGGCCGAGGCCGGTTACAGTGTGGACCTGGTGTTCCCCGAGGACGCACCGTTGCCCCGGCTGCTGCCGGAGCGCCCGGCGCGCGCACTGCAGACGGCCCTGGAAGGGCTGGGTGTGCGGGTTCACACCGGTGTCACCCTGGATGCGGTCAACGGCGCCGGCGATGGTGTCGTGGCGCGGCTTTCCGATGGTCGCGAGCTCGGCGCGGACGTGGTGCTGGCGGCTATCGGTCTGAGGCCGCGTACGGCCCTGGCGGAGGAGGCCGGTCTGCGCGTGGCGCAGGGCATCAGCGTGGATCGCCATCTGGCCACGTCCGACCCCGCGATCCATGCGCTGGGAGACTGTGCCGAGGTGGACGGGTATGTGCTGCCATACGTGGCACCGCTCAACAACGCGGCCAGGGCCGTTGGTGCCACGCTCGCCGGTGATACCACCGCGGTGACCTACCCCGTGATGCCGGTGATGGTGAAGACGAGCTGCTGCCAGGTGGTTGCGTGGCCGCCACCGGAGGGCGTCGCCGGGGCGTGGCAGGGCGACGGTGACGGGCGGGACCTGCGCGGGGAGTTCCGGGATGCCGACGGAGTCTTGCGCGGGTTCTACCTCACCGGCAGCCGCATCAGGGAGCGCATGGCGGTGACCCGTGACATGCCGCCCCTGCTGGGTGATCAGTAACCGAGCCCGGCCACCGTCTCCCGGCGCAGCCGTTCCAGGGCGTCGCTGAAGTGTACCGGGTAGGGTGCCGCCGGCGCCTCCAGTTCGCGCATGGCGTCCGGGAAGCGGGCGATTGCCGCCCAGGCCCGATCCCGCCCGGCGGTCACCTGGGGCGCCTCGCCCAGGGGGGTGCCCGCCTGTACGATCGGTGTGAGCAGCGGGACGCCATCGCGGTGCTCGTCGCGGCGGGTGATCTCGTCATGACTGTAGCGCCCGCCGGCATCACTGAATCGCCAGACCTGTTTCGGCCCGGGGTGGAGCTGTTTGCCCGGCGCGTTCTTCAGGCGGGGCTCCCCATCGTACTCGGTCAGCTTGTAGGCCAGATCCAGGGAGGGGGCATCCACCGATGCGCCCATTTCCGTGCCGACGCCGAACCGGTCGATGGGCGCGCCGCCGGTCAGCAGGTCACGGATGGCCCATTCGTCGAGACCGCCGCTGGCGACGATCTGGACGTGCTCCAGCCCGGCCGCGTCGAGGTGGGCGCGGGCCTGGTGTGCGAGCTCCGCAAGGTTGCCGGAGTCGAGCCGGATCGCGCCGATCTGCAGCCCCTCCTCGCGGACCAGGCGGATAACCTTGCCGACCGCCGCCATGCTGTCGTAGGTATCCACCAGCAGCGTCGTGCCGGGGTACAGCTGGCCATAGGTGCGGAATGCCTCCAGCTCGTCGTGGTGCGCCTGGATGAATGAATGCGCCATGGTGCCACTGGCGGGGAGACCGTAACGCAGGCTGGCGAGCACGTTGCTGGTGGCGTGGATGCCGCCGACGCTGTAGGCGCGCACCCCGCGCAGCGCGGCGTCGGTACCGTGCATGCGGCGCATGCCGAAGTCCATCACCGGGCGACCGTCGGCCGCCAGCGTGATCCGCGCCGCCTTGGAGGCGAGCACGGTCTCTGTGGTGATCAGGTTCATGAGCAGTGTTTCCAGCACCTGGGCCTCGGCCACCGGCGCGTGCACCTCCAGTATCGGTTCGTGTGGAAACACCGGGGTGCCTTCCGGCATGGCGAGAATCTCGCCGCTGAAGCGGAATGCTTCCAGCCAGCGCAGAAACGGTTCGCGGAACAGACCGATGGTCTCCAGCCGGTCAAGCTGGGCGCGCGGGAAGCGCAGCCCCGTGGCCAGCCGGGCCGCGTGCTCCTGGCCGCAGGCGAGCATGAAGTTGCGATGGACGGGCGGGTGGCGGAAGAACAGGCTGAACACGGCCGACCCGTGCATGCCTTCGGCCCAGTAGGCCTGGAGCATGGTGAGTTCGTACAGGTCGGTGAACAGCCCCAGCTCGTCGTCGCTCAGGGTGAGATCGGTCAACTGCCCCTCCGTGATCGTCTGGTGACGCATTCGTCCGGGAACGGCGGCGCCGGCTTCGCTCATTCTGCTAGAAATGGCCGGACACGGCGATAGCGCCGAAGTCCTGTGTGCCCTCCTGGCCCCGGAACTCCCGCGTGGGAAACACGTGCGTGTAGGTGATGCGCCAGCGCCGTGAGATGTTCATGGCGCCGCCCACCTGGACCTCGCCCACGAACGGCCGCTTGTCGGCGCTGCGGGAGTCGCCGAATGTATTGCCGTCCAGGAAGATGTCACGGGCGACGGCCCGGCCGTCGACCCCGGCAAACAGGTACCAGCCCACATCCGCCTGCGGCCGGAACACGTTCGACCCGGGCAGGCTCGGCTGAATGCGCGGTGGCCCCCAGTCCAGCGGCAGGTTGCGGCCCACGCGCAAGGTCGCGCCGGCATTGATCTGGGTGAACACGTTGCCCGCCGCACCGCCCACATGGGGCGTGACATCCGCCTGCCAGCCGTCGGCGCCGAAACCGACCCAGGGGCGCCACTGGCGTTCGTAGCTGAGCATCACCGTCGGCTCGTTCTCGAGCTGGGTGTCCCAGCCCTGCGGCTGCGGCGAGCCGGTGAACCGGTGGATCTCCTTCTGCGTCTTGTCCGCCAGCGACGCCGGTCCGACCACGCCCACGTTGAGATGCAGGCGGTCCACCCGCCGCGGGGTTTCGCTGGCCAGGCCGACCCCGAAGTACAGCCAGCCGGCGTAAGGCCGGTCGCCGGACGGGGGATCGGGGTCCTCGATGTCTTCCGGGGTATACATGTTCTGGCCCGCCGAGTAGCTGAGCTTGAGCTCCCCGCGCGGCGAGAAGAACGGCATCAGCTCCGCCCCGGCGCGCACCCAGCCCGGGACGCGGTCGTCCGGCGACAGCCAGGTGGCCCGCACGCCGCTGGTGTAGTAGCGGTCTTCGCCGGCGAACAGATCGTTCTCGTACTCCAGGGTCAGCGTGCCCCTCTCGGGCAGGTCGCCGCTGGCCATGAGCGGCCACGCCAGCAGGATGGCGGTCACGGAGCGTGTGCACGGCCTGGTCATCGCGTCGGGTCGTCGGCGTCGTCGGGCGGCTGCCGCTCGCCGCGGGTGGCAGCGAGCAGCACCCTGTCCATGAGCCCTGTGGACAATCCGCGGCGCAGGATTCCGAACAGCCAGGTGGGCACCGTGACATAGTAGCGCGGCCGGGGGCGACGGCTCTCCAGAGCGTGTTGAACCTTCCGCGCCACCGCATCGGCATCCAGGGTAAAGCCGCCCACCCGGTCGGGCGCCGTGAGCCGGTGCTCCATGGCGCGATAGGCCCGGGCGTGGGCACTGCTCCCGGCGTCGATGTTCGCGAGATAGCGCGCATGGGCGTTGGCACGGAACCGGCTCACGATCGGGCCCGGCTCCACCAGCGCCACGGCGATGCCGGTGCCGCGGAGTTCCATGCGCAGGGTATCCACCAGCCCCTCCATGGCGAACTTCGAGGCGACGTAGGCGCCCCGGTACGGCAGCGCGGCGAAGCCCAGCACCGAACTGTTGTAGACGATGCGCCCGTGGCCCTGGCGCCGCATTACCGGCAGCACCTGGTTGGTGAGTTCCTGAGCACCGAAGAGATTCGTCTCGAACTGCGCCCGCAGGGCTTCGCGAGTCAGATCCTCGACTGCCCCGGGCTGGCCGAATCCGGCGTTGTTGAACAGGGCATCCAGGTGGCCACCGGTGCTGGCGAGTACGGTTTCCACGGCGGCGGCGATGCTTGCCGGCTCGTCCACATCGAGCTGTACCGCTTCAAGCCCTTCGTCCCGGAGGCGTCGGAGGTCGTCATCCCGGCGGGCGCCGGCGAACACCCGCCAGCCGCGTTGACGCAGTGCCACGGCAGTGGCGTAGCCGATTCCGGAGGAGCATCCGGAGATCAGAACCGAACGACTGGGGCGCATGGCTTCTTCCTTGACGATGGATGGAGTCGCACCGTGACACGGCAGGGCTACCCTATCGCAACTTGGGGTGCAGGACACTAGGCCAGCAGCACGGCGACGATACCGGTGATGAAAACGCCGTCGAAGGTGCCGGCGCCGCCGATGGAGGCCACCGGCACGCCCAGCTCGCGGATGTTGTTCACGCGCAGCAGGTCGGCGCCGATCAGCACGCCCAGTGTGCCCGCGATGTAGGCCAGAGGAGCGGAGTGCTCGCCGCCCAGCATCACCGCCAGCACCGCGGCGGTGATCGGCGCCACCAGCACCGGCATGGCGATGCCCATGCCGGGGATCGGGCGGCTGAACAGGTAGCACACGGCGCTCTGGCCCGCCACGGCCAGAACAACCGGCGCCAGGGGCAGCGGCTGTGTGGCCAGCAGATACAGGCTGAATGCCACCGGGATGATCGCACCGCCGAGATTGATGGCCACCACCGTGCGGCCATTGAAGGGTTGCGGCGAGCGCTGGAGCCACGGCATGGCGACCGGCGGCCGGTCCGGGCGCACGTCAGTGCTGGCGCGCATCTGGAACAGCGGCATGTTGACCAGGCTGCCGGCCACGCAGCTGATCAGCAGCAGCATCCCCGAGCCGGCGGTCAGCCCCAGTTTCTCGAAGGCGATGCTGACCGCACCGATCTGGATCAGGGCGAACAGGAAGACCAGCGCTATGATGCCGATGAACAGGGGAATGGCGGCGCTCCGCGGTGGCTGTTGCGGGTCGGGTGTGATTGTCGCGCACCTTTGCGGCCGTGCCCATCCCCGTTGTCTCTCGAAACACTTGTGTTGAGAAGCCCTTGCCCTTATATAGATTCGGTCGAATTGTGGAGGACACAAGCCATGCCGATTTACGAGTACCTGTGCGATGGATGCGGGCACGAGCAGGAAGCGATCCAGAAGTTCAGCGATGCGCCGCTCACCGACTGTGATGAATGCGGGGAGCCGCGTCTGCGCAAGAAGATCTCCGCTGCGGGATTCCGGCTGAAAGGGGGTGGCTGGTACGAGACCGACTTCAAGTCGTCCAATCAGCGCAACGTGGCTGGTGACAGTGCGTCGGGTGGCAGTTCCGGGGGTGGTGGCGACAGCGGTGGCTCGTCCTCCGGCGGATCCGAAGGTAGCAAGAGCAGCAGCAGTGACTCCAAGGCGGCCGCAAACTCCTGAAACCGCGGGTCAGTCGCTTGCGCCGCCCCGGGTGAGACCGTAACATTGCCGCCCTGCTCAGGCGGGTTCAGGGCCCGCGTCTCACCACGAATATCCAGGGCATAATTGTCATGCGCAGCCATTATTGCGGCCAGGTAACCGAAGACCTTCTCGACACGGACGTGGAACTCTGCGGCTGGGTGCACCGGCGCCGCGACCACGGCGGCGTGATTTTCATCGATCTGCGCGACCGTGACGGCCTCGTCCAGGTGGTGTTCGACCCGGACCGCGCCGAGTCGTTTGCAACGGCCGAGAGCGTTCGCGGCGAGTACGTGCTGCACATCCGTGGCCGCGTCCGGCGGCGCCCGGAAGGCACCGAGAACAGCAGCCTGAACAGTGGGCAGGTGGAAGTGCTCGGCCACGCGCTGGAGGTGCTGAACACCGCGAAAACGCCGCCGTTTCAGCTCGATGACGAGGACGTGGGGGAGGACGTGCGCCTGCGCCACCGCTACGTGGACCTGCGCCGGCCGGAGATGCTGCAGAAGCTGCGCACCCGCGCCCGGATCACCAGCGAGCTGCGCCGTTACCTGGACGACAACGGCTTTCTCGATATCGAAACCCCCATGCTGACCCGGGCCACCCCGGAAGGGGCCCGGGACTACCTGGTGCCGAGCCGCGTGCACCAGGGCGAGTTCTATGCGCTGCCCCAGTCGCCGCAGCTGTTCAAGCAGCTGCTGATGATGTCCGGCATGGACCGCTACTACCAGATCACCCGCTGCTTCCGGGACGAGGACCTGCGCGCCGACCGCCAGCCCGAGTTCACCCAGCTCGACATCGAGACCTCGTTCATGGACGAGGACGCCATCATGGACATGATGGAGGGCATGATCGCCGGGCTGTTCAGCTCCGTGCTGGGGCAGGAGCTGCCGCGGCCGTTCCCGCGCATGACCTACGCCGAGGCCGTGCACCGTTTCGGCATCGACCGGCCGGACCTGCGCATTCCGCTGGAGCTGGTGGAGGTGGCCGACCTGCTCACCGACGTGGAGTTCAAGGTATTCTCCGCGCCGGCGAACGATCCCAAGGGCCGGGTCGCCGCCCTGCGCCTGCCGGGTGGCGGCGATCTCACCCGCAAGGAGATCGATGGCTACACCGACTTCGTGGGCCGCTACGGTGCCAAGGGGCTCGCCTATATCAAGGTCAATGATCCGGCCCAGGGCAAGGACGGCCTGCAGTCGCCCATCGTCAAGTTCATGCCGGACGAGGCGGTGGCCGCCATCCTGGAGCGCACCGGCGCCCGGGCCGGCGACCTCATCTTCTTCGGTGCCGACAAGGCCAAGGTGGTCAACGAGGCGCTGGGCGCCCTGCGTGTCAGGCTCGGCCATGACCGTGGCCTGGTGGAGCCGGGCTGGCGGCCCATGTGGGTGGTGGACTTCCCCATGTTCGAGTACGACGAACAGGACAAGCGCCTCTACGCCCTGCACCACCCGTTCACCGCGCCCACCGTCGAGAGCGTGGATGAACTCGAGAGTGCCGACGCCGAGCAGCTGCAGTCCCGCGCCTATGACATGGTGCTCAACGGCACCGAGGTGGGTGGCGGCTCCATCCGTATTCACCGCCCCGACATGCAGCGTGCCGTGCTGGGCCTGCTGGGCATCGGCGAAGAAGAAGCCCGGGAGAAGTTCGGCTTTCTGCTGGATGCCCTGGAGTACGGCGCTCCGCCCCATGGCGGCATCGCCTTCGGGCTGGATCGTTTGGTGATGCTCATGACCGACTCCGGCTCCATCCGCGATGTCATGGCCTTCCCGAAGACGCAGACGGCGAGCTGCCTGCTCACCGAGGCGCCGGCGCCAGTGGGCGAGGCGCAGCTGAAGGAGCTGGGCCTGCGGTTGCGCAAGACCGTGAACGCCTGAAACCGGCCCGTGCCGGCAGAGCGCGGGTGACCCGGTCAGGGTCACCCGCGGCAAGCGTCTCAGCCCGCCGAATGCCAGCGGCGAGTGACGCCCACCAGCCCCAGTAGCCCCAGCCCCAGCAGTGCCAGACTACCCGGCACCGGTACCGGATTCGGGGGTGTGTTCGTCAGACGGGTGTACGCCGTGATGTGCGAGATGTCCCGCGGGTTCATGACGGAGAATGGCGGATTCTCGAACGGCGTCTGGTACGTGCCGAAGGTGGCAGCCAGCAGATAACCCACCAGATTGGTGTTGCCACCGTTCTTGAAGATCAGCATCACGTCCAGCGCGGCGAAGTCCCAGTTCGGCACGATGGACCAGCTCCCCGACTGCGGATTCCCGGAGATCGAGAAATCCAGCTGCTGCGGCCCCTCATTGCCGGGCGTGTTGGACGGGAAGTCGATCTTGGAATCGAAAGACCAGTTGGATGTGCCAAAGAAGCCTGCATTATTGATGGCCTGGGCCGTGGTGCCGCTGTCGTTCACATGGCCGTTCAGCGGCGCCAGAATCGCGCAGGCACTGGTGCCCGTGACGTTGCCGCTGATGTCGTAGTCGGCGCCTGAACAACTGATGAAGCTTGCGGATGCCGTCACCGGCGCCAATGCGCCTGCAGTTGCCAGCACCGCCGCACCCAGAAGTCCGTTTTTCTTCATGACCGGGTACTCCGAGACCGTGACCGCACCGTGCGGTCACCTGCTGTATCCCTTAGCAGGAAACGGGCCAGATCGACGATAATGTGATTCTGTTTTTGTTACTTTTTAATCAATGCGTTGCAGGTTGTTTTCGGCTGCTTTCGCAGTGCTCCCGCCGGAGTGTAAGAAATACTGACAAGCGCCCGTTCAGCCGGTGCTGCCGGCCGGTTGCGCGTTGGTGATGGCAAGCGGGGAAACGGCGTCTTGTCGGAATTCCTGACACGTGCCCGGGGGCATCACCCCTGCACGGCCTGTTGGTGAATCACTTCGCGTCCCGCCCGGTCACGTACGGCGATACTGAGCCTGTTGCCCTGGGCAACGCCGGTTTCCAGGTTGACGTGCCCGTGTCCCCGCAGCGGGCGTCCGTGACGGTCTGATCCGATGGTGTGCCCGCAGTAGGTGGTGGAGAGCCCCGCCGCGTCCCGGGGGCCGTGATCGTCGGCCGGATCCATCTCCCGCAGTGCCTGGCCGAGGCTGCGCCGCCACATCAGGCCTTCCGGGTCGCCCAGCTCGCCCTGGTCGATGGCACTGTTGGTGGTGCCGATGGCGAAGCCGGCATGCACCACGTGGTAGCGGGCCGGCCCGGCGCCGACCACCAGCACGTGGGGCAGCAGGCGGGTACGTTCGATGGCCTGCGCCAGCGCTGTATCGGGCGGCCAGACCCGGAGCAGCCACTCGCCGCCGTTGTTCTGGTGCATGGCGAAACGGGGGTCGCTGCCGTGGGTGGCGCGCAGTTCGCGCACGCTGCCGAGCAGGAGGTCCTCGTGGTTGCCCATGACGGCGTGGAACCAGGGCTCCCGGAGGAGAGCCAGGCAGCCTGCCGAGTCCGGCCCGCGATCCACCAGATCGCCCACGGACAGCACCCGGTCCCGTTCCGGCTCGAACCCCAGCGCATCCAGTGCCCGGGTCAGGGTCTCCAGGTGCCCGTGGAGGTCTCCCACGATCAGGTCGCGCCCGTGTTCGTTGGTGGGCAGATGCTGGATGCGGGCCTTATGGAGCGTGCGTCGACGGGTGAGCACCGGCATGCAGAACCTTATCGGAGATCGGCTTCGTCGAGCAGATTATCCAGCAAATCCACCGGCACCGCATAGGAGATTCCGCTGGGGTGGCTGAGCACCCGCTCCCTGGATTCCTGCACGAACGTGCGGTTGATGACGCCGACCACTTCCCGGGTGACCGGGTTGTACAACGGGCTGCCGCTGTTGCCCGGGTAGGCGGTGGCGTCCAGCTGGAAAACGCCGGGCGGGCTGTCCCTTAGCCGTCTCAACGTGCGTGCGTCCAGCTCCCGGCCGCGCCCGGCGGGCACGGCCAGCGGCGTGATCGCCGACACGATGCCCCGGTGGGTGGCGGGGTAGAGGCCCAGTACAAGGCCGATGGGGTACCCCGTGAAGGCCACGAAATCCCCCTCCCGGACCGTGCTGGCGTCCCCCAGGGTCAGCGGCTCCAGGGGGTCACCCTCGAACCGGACGATGGCGAGGTCGGTGTCGTCGTCCCGGGCCACGGTCTCCGCACGGCGGATGCTGCCTTCCCGTCCCTGTCCCACGAATACGCTGAACTGCTCCCCCCGTTCGTGATCGATGGTATCCGGAATGGCGTGGGCATTCGTCACCACGTGCCGCCCGTCGGCAATCACGAACCCGGTGGCCTCGAGATTGGTGCTCGGTGAGCGCGTCCGCTGGTAGGTGCCGATGCCCACCACGGACGGACGAACGGCGTCGATGGCGTCAGGCAGGGCTTCCAGGGGGCTCGATACAGCGCCCGGAGCAAGCACCAGCAGGCACGTGGAGAGCAGGATTGCCGCGAGGCTGTGGCGGTGGCGAGGCGTTGTCGAGGCCATGGGCGCCCGTCCTTCATCGGATTCATGTTGATCTTCTGTGGAACACGTATTATGCATTTATATTGTGAACTGGTTCACAAAAATATCGATGTTTGACCGAATCAACGATATGCTTGGTCAAACGATAGTCCAGTGAAGGAGCTTCCCACGCGCTGGTGCGGGTGCAGAGGGGGCAGCAGTTCGTCGCGGGGTCCCGGAGAAAGCGGGTGTTCCGGGTAGGGCGGCGCGTCAACAACAAGAGGAAGCAAGGGCATGATCCGGTTGTTCAGCCATTATGTGCCGCGGAACACATTGTTCATCGCGGCGCTTGAGGCGGTCATTCTGAGCGTGTGTGTCTACCTCGCCGCCGTGCTGTGGGCGGGGCCCGGCGAGCCTTCCAGCCTGGATCGCCTTGCCATCGAGTCGTTATTGCTGGCGTTTACCATGCTGCTTGCCATGGGGGTCATGGGCGTCTACGGGCAGGCCTCCATCGAGGGCTGGGGGTCGACGCTCGCGCGTCTGGTGGCGGCCGGTGCCGTCGGCTTCGGCGTGGTCAGTCTGGTATCCCGGGGCTTCGACGAAACCATCGCCGTGCTGGGCGTCCCCGGAGCGGTGGGCATTGCCGCAGCGTTCGTGCTGATCTCCCTGGAGCGACTGCTGGTGTTCCGCTGGAAAGGTGCGAAGGCGCTGCGCCCGCAAGTGCTGGTGCTGGGCACGGGAACCCGCGCCGCACGGGTGGAGGATATCGTTCGGGCGCAGCCGAGCGCCCGCCGCATGGACGTGGTCGGTTTCGTGCCCGCGAACGAGGAGAGTCACCACGTACCGGAATCCCGCCTGCTGGACCGCCGGGAGGGCGAGAGCCTCTGGGATCTCGTGAACCGTTACGGCGTCAACGAGATCATTGTCGGTGTCCGGGATCGCCGCAACGGCGGCCTGCCGATCGGTGAGCTGCTGGAGTGCCGGCTCCACGGCGTGCGTGTGACCTATCTCACCGATTTCTTCGAGCGGGAAACGGGCCAGATCCGGGTGGACTCCCTGAACACGAGCTGGCTCATCTTCAGTGAGGGGTTCCGTCGCAACACCCTGCGCAATCTGGTCAAGCGCACCTTCGACATCCTTGCGAGCGGCACGCTGCTGGTGGTGACCATGCCGATCATGGTCATCACGGCGCTGGCGATCCTGGCCACCATGGGGTCACCCGTGTTCTATCGGCAGCAGCGTGTGGGTGAGCGCGGCGAGGTCTTCACGATTCGCAAGTTCCGGAGCATGCGCAACGACGCCGAGGGCGATGGCAAGGCGCGATGGGCCGCGGAGGATGACGACCGCATCACCCCGGTCGGTCGGGTCATCCGCCTGCTGCGCATCGATGAGCTGCCGCAGATCATCAACGTGTTCCAGGGGCAGATGAGTTTCGTGGGGCCGCGGCCCGAGCGCCCCGAGTTCGTGCGTGAACTCACGGAAGCGATCCCCTATTACGACGCCCGGCACAGCATCAAGCCCGGCATTACCGGCTGGGCGCAGGTCCGTTATGCCTACGGCGCTTCGGTGGACGACTCCCGCCAGAAGCTCCAGTACGACCTCTACTACGTCAAGAACCACACGCTGTTTCTCGACGTCATGATCCTGCTGGATACCGTGCAGGTCGTTCTCTTCGGCAAGGGAGCCCGGTAACGGGGTGGAGCGGTGATACTGGACGCGGGAAGCATCGGTTACTGGCTGGCTGCGCTGGGGTTCCTGGCGCTGGCGGTGGTGGCGCTCGTGCTGTGGCGCAGCCGCGCCCTGGCGCGCTGGGTCGCACTGGGTGCCGCCGCTTCCACCGTCTGGGCGCTGATCCAGGCCCAGGGGCCGGCGTACACGGGCGTGGCTCTGCCTTACCTGGCCGAACTCATCCGTTATGCCGGCTGGCTGGGCGTGCTGCTGGTGATACTGGGTCAGCCCTATCTGGTGAATGCGCCCGCGGCGCGGCCGGTGCTGAAGGTGGCGGGCGCGGTGCTCGGCGTCGGCATGGCCGTCATGGTCCTGGCGGCGCTGGTGCACAGCCTGCCGCTGCCTGGCTTCCTCAGTGGCGTTGAAGTGCTGCGCCATCCGCTGCCTTACCTGTTCATGGCGGTGATCGGCGCCATGCTGCTGGAGCAGCTCTACCGCAATACCCATCCCGACCGCCGTTGGGCGATCAAGCCCCTGGCCATCGGCCTGGCGGCGGTGTTCGTCTACGACATCTACCTCTACGCCGACGCCACGCTGTTTGGCGCCCTGCATTCGCCCGTGTGGGACGCGCGCGGCATCGTCAATCTGCTGGTGGTGCCGCTGCTGGCGCTGTCCGCTGCCCGCAGCGGGGCGGTTTCCCAGCCCATCACCGTCTCGCGGCAACTGCTGTTCCACTCGGTGGTGCTTGGAGGCACCGGCATCTATCTGCTGCTGATGGCGGCGGCGGGGTATTACATCCGGTATGTCGGTGGCACCTGGGGGGGCGTCCTTCAGACCGCGTTCCTGTTCGGCGCGCTGGTGCTGTTGCTGGCCTTTCTCTTCTCCGGTGCGGCGCGGGCGCGGCTCAAGGTGCTGCTCAGCAAGCATCTGTTGCGCTATCGCTACGACTACCGGGCCGAGTGGCTGCGGTTCATCGACACGCTGTCCGCAACGGACGTGGAACAGCCCCTGCGCCAGCGGGCAATCATCGCTCTGGCGGCGATCATGGACTCGCCGCGGGGCATTCTGTTCACCCGCGGGGAAGATGGCCGTTTCCGCCTGGCCGAATCCTGGAACTTCGGCGAACCCGACCCGGTGGTGGAGGAGGCCGATGGTCCGCTGGCGGATTTCCTGGCGCGCACGGAATGGGTCATTGATCTGGCGGAGTACCGCGAGAATCCGTCCCGCTATGACGGCCTGGCGCTGCCGGAGTGGCTGACGGCGTTCGATCGTGCGTGGCTCATCGTGCCCATGACGCAGCTGCAGGGGCTGCAGGGGTTCGTGGTGCTGGGCAAGCCGCGTGCGCCCCGGCAACTCAACTGGGAAGACCACGATCTGCTGAAGACCGCGGGCCGCCAGCTGGCGAGCTACATCGGCCTGCTGGACGCCACCGACGCCCTCATGGACAGCCGTCAGTTCGACGCCTACAACCGTTTGTCCGCCTACGTGGTGCACGACCTCAAGAACGTCTCCGCACAGCTTGGCCTGGTGGTGGATAACGCCCAGCGGCACGCCGACAACCCGGAGTTTGTTGCCGACGCCATGCAGACGGTGGCCAGCGCCCGGGCGCGCATGGACCGCATTCTCGCTCACCTGCGCAAGGGTGGCGCCGACGCGCCCCAGCAGGGCGAGCGTTTCCCGCTCCGCGACGCCCTGGACGAGGTGGTGCGGCGTTGCGCCACGGCCATGCCCCGGCCGGTGGTCGCCGAATGCCCGGTCGGCTGCACCCTGACCGGAGGGCGGGAGATGTTCGTCACCGCCGTGGAACACCTGGTTCAGAACGCCCAGGAGGCAACCCCCGAGGACGGCTCCGTGATGCTGCGTGCACGGCCGGAGGGTGACGGTGTGCGGCTTACCATCGAGGACACCGGGGAGGGGATGGACGCGACCTTCCTTCGTGACCGCCTGTTCCGGCCGTTCGAGACCACCAAGGGCAACGCCGGCATGGGCATCGGTGTGTTCGAGGCGCGGGAAGTGGCCCGGGCCATGGGCGGGGATCTTTCGGCAACCAGCCGACCGGGCGAGGGTGCGTGTTTCGCGATGCGTCTGCCCGCCGTCCAGGAACAGAACGAGGCGGAGAACGAAACGCCGCGGAGAGCAGGAGAGGATGTTGGACGAGTCCGTTCGCAAGTTGCTTATCGTTGAGGACGACCCGGGCCTCAAGACCCAGTTGCGCTGGTGCTTCCAGGGCTTCGAGGTGCTTGTTGCGGAGGATCGCGAGCAGGCGCTGGCGCAGGTGGAGCGGCACTCCCCGGCCATTGTCACCCTGGACCTCGGCCTGCCGCCGGACCCGGCCAATGCAACGGAGGGGCTCGCCGCGCTGGAGCAGATCCTCAGTCTGCGCCCCGAGACCAAGGTCATTGTGGTCACCGGCAGTGACGACCGGGAGAACGCCCTGCAGGCCATCGCCCGGGGCGCTTACGATTTCTACCAGAAGCCCGTGGACGGTGACGTGCTCCAGCTGATCGCCGAGCGTGCCCATCGTGTCTACGAGCTGGAGGAGGAGAACCGGCGCCTCATGCGGCAGGGAACCGGTACGCCCCTGGAGGGGGTGATCACCGCCGATCCGCAGATGCTGCGCGTGTGCAAGACGATCGAGAAGATCGCGCCGGTGGACGCCACCGTGCTGCTCCTGGGCGACAGCGGCACCGGCAAGGAAGTCCTCGCGCGTGCGGTCCATCAGCTGAGCGCCCGGCGGGACCAGCGGTTCGTGGCCATCAACTGCGCCGCGATCCCGGAGAACCTCCTGGAGAGCGAGCTGTTCGGGTACGAAAAGGGCGCTTTCACGGGGGCAACCCGCCAGACCATCGGCCGCATCGAGTACGCCGAGGGCGGCACCCTGTTCCTGGACGAAGTGGGAGACCTGCCGCTGCCACTGCAGGCCAAGCTGCTGCGTTTTCTCCAGGAGCGGGTGATCGAGCGGCTGGGCGGGCGCGGCGAGATTCCAGTGGACGTGCGCGTGGTCTGTGCCACCCACCAGAAGCTCGACGCGCTCATGGCCGACGGGCGCTTCCGTGAGGATCTCTACTACCGGATCAGCGAGCTCAGCGTGAACATCCCGCCGCTGGGCGAGCGCCACGGGGACGCCGTACTGCTGGCGCACCACTTCCTGGACCGTTTCCGGCGGCAGCACGGCAAGGGGCGCAGCGGCTTCGCGCCGGACGCCCTGGCGGCCATCGAGCGCTACAGCTGGCCCGGCAACGTCCGGGAGCTGGAGAACATCATCCGCAAGGCGGTGATCATGGCCGACGGGCCGCAGATTACCGCGGATGATCTGGGCTTTACCGTGCCCGAGAGCAACGGCGAGGCCCCCATCAAGTTGCGGGATGCGCGGGACCAGGCGGAGTCCAGTGCCATCCGGCGGGCGCTGAGCCGCACCAACGGCAACATCGCGCAGGCGGCGGACGTGCTCGGGGTGTCACGCCCCACGCTCTACAGCCTGTTGAACAAGTTCGGCTTGAAATAGCGGTTCGATGAGCGGCCGGTGGGCCGCGTGGAGAAGGCATCATGAAGACAAGGCGGTCGGTACTGACCCTGCAGCAAACGGGTGTGGCGCGGCGCTGGAAACTGGCCGTGGGGCTTTCCGGGGCACTTGCACTGGCCGGGTGTGACGCCTGGTTCGGTGCCAGCGTGGATGACCATCTGCGCAGTGGTGTCGACTACTACCAGGCCGGCGATCTCAACTCCGCGGCCATCCAGTTCCGCAACGTCCTCCAGGAGGAGCCGGAGCACGCCCGGGCGCGGTACTACCTGGGCGTCACCCAGCTGCAGCTCGGCGAGCTGGACCGGGCGCGTCGGGATCTGGAGCGGGCGCGCGATCTCGGCTATTCGGAGCGCAACGTCGTGCCCGCCCTGCAACAGGTCTATGCCGCCATGGGCGAGCACCGGCGCGTGCTGGACATGGAAGCGGTCGAGGGGCTGGACCAGACCGACATCGCCCACTGGCACTATCTGCGCGGCCGCGCCGCCATGGGCGAGAATGGCCGGGAGCAGGCGGAGGCCGAGTTCCGGCTCGCCCTGCGTGCCGACCCGGGGCTTGCCGACGCGCGCTACGGTCAGGTGCTTCTCGCCGAAGCCGGTGGCGACCAGCAGGCGACCCAGTACTGGATCCAGCGCACCCTGGCTGCCGACGACAACCATACCGGCGCGTTGCGTTCCCAGGCCATCCTGCATCTGCGCCAGGGGCGCCGTGGGGATGCCCAGGACGCGTTCGACCGCGTCATCGCCAGTGGCGGTAACGTCCAGGTGACCGACTTCATGCGCCGTGGCCTGCTGCGGTTGCAGGATGGCGATCTGGACGGGGCGGCGGAGGATGCCTCGGCGCTGCGCAGCATGGCCAGTGAGGCGCCGTGGGGGCCCTACCTGGAGGGGCTGGTGCAGCTGCGCCGGGGTGAGCGTCGCAGCGCCCAGACCTCCATGGAACAGGCGATCAGCCGCACCGACGGGTTTGCCGCGCCCCGGCTGTTCCTGGCGGCCATTCACGGCGAGGCGGGCCGCCTGGACCAGTCCGAGTACCAGCTCGACCGCTACAACACCATCAACGGCATGGATGCGGCCAGCAGCCTCATGCGTATCGCCATCGCCCACGGGCGGGGGAACGAGGAGCGTGCGGGGCAGCTGATCGACCGGCATCTGGAGGAACATCCGGGTGATCAGCGCGCCCTGGCCATGCGCCGGGCGCTTGCCAACGGTGTCCAGGCCGGAGACGGCAGTTTCGTGCGTACGGCGCTCTCCGGCCTCCAGGACGACGGCGGTGGTGAAGATATCGTGCCCGAGCGCGATACGGGGGATGGTGACCATCCGCGCCCCTCCCGCGAGGAGTACGATGCTGTGGTCAGCGCCATTAACGCCAGCAACTACGGCGAGGCCCTGGAGAAAGTGGAAGCCCTGGCCGAGGCCTATCCGGAAGACCCGGAAGTCTTCAACCTCAAGGGCGGCGTTCACATCGCCCGCGGCGAGGGTGACGCGGCCCTGGACGCTTTCCGTGAGGTCCTGCAGCGCGACCCGGAGAATATCAGCGCCATCCGCAACATCGGCCAGCTGTTTTCCCAGGCGGGACGGGAGGATGTGACCCTGGCTTTCTACCGGCAGGCCCACGAGAACTCGCCGGGCTCACTGGAGATCCTGCTGGAGCTGGCCGGTCTCGAGGCCCGGCGGGGCAACGACGCACGGGTCGAGCACCTGGTCAACAAGGCCATCGAGGATCATCCGGAGGCGGTGCGGCCGCGCATGCTCAAGGCGCGTCATGCCCTGTTCAGCGATGATCCGGAGACGGCGCTGGCGACGCTGGAGCCCATCGAGGATGCCCACGGGGAGAACCCGGACTTCCAGCGCCTGCGCGGGGAAGCGTTACTGGCGGCGGGGCGCCCGGACGAGGCTGCCGACACGTTCGAGCGCGTGCGGGCCATGAATGGTGGCGGTGACGGCATCCTGGTGCTGCACGCGCGTGCCCTGGTGCAGTCGGAGCGCTATGACGACGCCGAACAGGTTACCCGGCAGGCAATCGAGGATGCGCCCGATGCGGAAGAGCCGCGCGTTCTGTTGATGCGCCTGTTGTCCGAGCGCGGGGATCACGGTGCTGCCGAAGAGGCCTATCAGCAGATGATCGACGCGCGGGGAGAAGACCGCGCCGCCTTGCGTGAAGGGGCGCGCGTCGCCCGCGGTGCGGGTGACCTGGACGTTGCCGTGGCGCGTGTCGAGCGGGCACACGCCCTGGAACCGGACGACAGCACCGCCCGGGATCTGGCGCGCGCGTACCGGGCCAACGGCGACGGCGACGCGGCCCGGGACCACCTGGAGAGCTGGGTTGCGGACGAGGGCCGCGCCAACGTCTCCGGCGCCACGCTGCACCTGCTGGCGCAGCTGCGCGCTGAAGTGGACGAGTCCGGGGCCACGGAGCTCTACGAGGATCTGATCGCGATCAATCCGGACGACGTGGTCGCGCTCAACAACCTGGCGTGGACGTTGCGGGAGTCGGAGCCGCAACGGGCGCTGCGTCTGGCGGAGCGCGCGCATGAACTGGCGCCGGACGCGGCCAACGTCCGCCACACCCTCGCCATGGCCCTGGTGGAGAACGGCAAGGTGTCGGATGCCATTACACACCTTGAAAGCCTTGAAGGGGAGTCCGAGGGGGATGCGCCCGCCCTGACGCTGGATCTGGCGGAGCTCTATGTGCGTAACGACCGCGCAGACGATGCCCGGCCACTCTTGCAGCGCCTGTCGGAGACGGAGTTCGACGGACAGGAGCGTGCCCGCGAGGCCCTGGAGTCCCTGCCCTAGGGGCGGCGGGTGTCGCAGGCCTTTACAAGGGAATGGGGCGGCCGTGTTGCGACACGGTCGCCTTTTTTTTAAATGCCATTAAAACAGTTGGTTACGTGATTTTTTGCGACCTGGAACGCTTCCTGCAAATGAACGGTTGAAACAGTCAACCGCACGGCGCGATAGCCAAGGAGTAACGCAAAATGATGAAGCAAATGTTTTTGGCAGGGGTAGTCGGGCTGGCCAGCTCCTCGGCTGCGGTCGCCGGCCCGTTCTACCTGGATCTGGGCGGCGGTGGAGGGCTTGGCCTTCCCAATGCCGGTGACCCCAACAACAGCGGGAGCACGCGGACTCAGGACTTCAACTCGATGGGGTCCCTGGATACGTTGGCTACCTCGATCTACCAGGCCTCCAGCCCCGGGGACATCGGGCCCGGCACCCCGGTCTTCGATACGAACCGGTCCGACGTGCTTGGCGACGTCAGCATCACGAATGGTTCCATTCAGACACCGTCTGATGATCAGAGGAACATCGCGGGCTTTGTTCCGGCGGCCAGCCTCGCTGGCGGGAATGGCTTCGCCGCCTCCCCGGATGACTGGCAGGGTAATAATTGGGGCATGACCTTCGATTATGATCTTGCGGGGCAGGTTGTCTCGGGGAGTGGTGACGATCTGAACAACGCAGCGGTGAACTTCACCAGCGGCACCTTCGACTACTTCTTCGAGTACGAAGGCGAGCGGCTGCAGGTGCTCAGCATCGATGTCACTGGTTCCAGCGGCAGCATTGCCAACCTGGTTCTGGAAGGGCGGGTGAACTTCGACTTCCTCGCGAACGGCGGGTTCAGCGCGGATGAGCAGGACTTCATCCAGAACTTCTTCCGTGATGCTGCCACCGGCGACAGCTTCTATGACATCGCTTCGACCGGAGCCGAGGTGCCGATCCACTGGCGTCTGGATACCAACGTCGATGGCGACGAAGATCTCATCGAAGGTGAGTATCAGGGTGAAACCGTCTGGGTACGCCAGACCGAGCTGAACACCACGGCCCGCTTCCAGGTTCCGGAGCCGAGCGCGGTGATGCTGCTGGGTCTTGGTCTGGTGGGTCTGGCCTTTGTTGCCCACCGCCGCCGGAAAGCTGATCAGGACCTCGCTGCCTGATTCGAACAGCGCGCCGGATCGACTGTAAAGATAACCGCCACCCGTTTCGGGTGGCGGTTTTTTTGTGATCCATGGTGGACCTGAAGGTCCACCCTACGGGAGGCCATGCGGCATGGCGTAATGCCGCCGGCGCAGGGGGCGGCGACGTCCACCGACACCGGTCGACGTGGCACGGCACCGCCCGCATGGGGCGGATGTTCACCCCCGTCGATGCCGGCCGGCATGGCGTAATGCCGCCGGCGCAGGGGGCGGCGACGTCCACCGACACCGGTCGACGTGGCACGGCACCGCCCGCGTGGGCGGATGTTCACCCCCGTCGATGCCGGCCGGCGTGGCGCGGCACCATCTGCGTAGGGTGGATGTTTACATCCACCGTCCCGCCCCAGCTACGCCCGCCGCTCCTGCCGTCTCGCCCACAGGGTCAGCAAGGCCGGCAGCAGCAGCAGGTCGAACAGCCACGCCGCCACCAGCCCCAGGGCGGTGAGCAGCCCGAAGGCCACCAGTGGCAGAAAATCCGACAGGCCCAGGATCAGGAACTGGGCGCACAGGATCAGTGTGGTCGCGGTGACCGCCCGGCCGCTTCGCCGGTAGGTCCGGGCCAGGGCCGCCACCGTTGAGCTGCCTGCGAGCCGGTGTTTGCGGAACTGGTGGTAGGTGTGCACGGTGTCGTCCACGGCAATGCCGACGGCCACACTCGCCACCAGGGCCGTGGCCATGTCCAGCCAGATGCCGAGAATGCCCATGACCGAGAAGATGGCGGCGATGGGCGCGAGATTCGGGATCATGGTGATGCCGGCCGCGGTGAACGAGCGCCAGAACAGCAGCATCAGCGCCGACATGAGAATGACCACGGCAATGAGGCTGCGCAGCTGGCCCTGGATCAGCAGCGTTTCCTGGTCGGCGAACAGCCGGCCCATGCCGGCGAGATCCCAATACTCCACCGCGTCGTCGCCCACTTCGCTGCGCACGGCGTCGCGCACGTCGTCCATGAACAGATTGAGCTCCCGCGCGCCGTGGATGTTGAGATTCATGAGAATGCGGGTCTGCTGCAGGTCGCGATCCACCACGTCGTGCAGATCACGGCCGTCATAGACGAACAGATACTGGCTGATGAGGGGGGCGGAGTCCGGCAGGGCGCGGTAGTCCGGATCGCCTTCATTGAAGGCCCAGTGCATCTCCTCGACCATGTCGGCCAGGGACAGGCTGAAGTCCACTTCCGGCCGCGCGTCCAGGCGGTCCTGCAGTGATTTCAGGTCCGCCAGCAGCGCCGGATCGGTTGCGCCATCGTATTCACCGGTGTCGAACACCACCTCCAGCGGCATGACGCCGGAGAGGCTGGTTTCCACCTCCCGGGTCGCCTGGATGACCGGGTGGTCCTCCTTGAAGAAGGCGTAAAGGTCCGTCTCCACCATGACGTGCCGGATCTGCGGCAGGCCAGCGGCGAGGATGAGCAGGGTGATCGCCACCACCCAGCCGGCCCGGCGGATGGCCAGTGCCGACAGGGCCCGCGTGACCCGGTTGATGGTGTGTCCGCCGGCGCCCTGGTGCCAGTCGCGGCGGTCCCAGCGGGCGAGAATGCCGGGCACCACGTACAGCACCAGCAGCACCGCCAGCAGAATCCCCACGGCGCTGACCAGGCCAAAGGCCGCCACCGGCCGGATCGGGCTCAGGGTGAGTGTGAGCAGGGCGACCACGGTGGTGATGCCCATGTAGAACACCGGCCGACGGATGGCATCCAGGGCGCGCTGCGCCCGCTCCGGACCATTCACGCCCCGGCGTGCCTGGTGGCTGGCCGCCGTGAACAGGTGCACCAGCATGGCGATGGTCAGGGCGGACAGCAGGGGTGGCACGATGGAGGTGATCAGCGTGTAGGGCGCGCCCATGAGCACCAGCGCCACCAGGGCACCGTTGACCACGCCGCCAACGGTGACCGCCGCAATGCCCACGGCGAGCCAGCGCCGGAACAGGAAGCCGATGACGATCAGGCCGATCAGCGTGGTCGCCGGTACGAACAGCGCCGTTCCCGTGAGCATCGCCCGGAGCTGCGCCACGTCCAGCGCCACGTGCCCGGCGATGCCGGCAAGCCGGTCATCCAGGCCGTGGCTGGTCAGGGTGTCACGCAGGCTGTCCTCCAGTTCCAGTCGCTGGAGGCTGTTGTCCATGGGGTGCGGGCGCACCACCAGGGCGAGGGTGTCGCCACCACTGCCCGCCAGCAGGTCCGGCGCAAACCGGTCGCCGAGCACCCGCTCGCGCCACTCGTCGGCGGAGCGCGCATCCAGTTCGCTGGCGTCCACCAGCGTCTCCACCGAGAAGCCGTCCTCGGTGGGGACGATGTGGTCCGCCTGGGTGACCGAGAGTACCCGCTCCACCGGCCCGAGACGCTCCATCTCGCGCGAGGCGGCGTCCAGACGCTCCAGCCATTCGGCCTCGTAGATGTCGTCGCCACGCAGCAGCGCGACAATGACCTGATCCTGGGGAAAGGCGGCACGGACGCGATCGTCCGCGATCACTGCCGGGGCGTCCTCCGGGAAGTACGCCTCCGGTGCGTTGTCCAGGTCCATCTCCATCAGAATGGGGCCGGGCAACAGCATCAGGGCGCCAAGAATGCACAGCGCAAGCCATCCCGGGCAGAGTCGTCGTGCCGCCATGGTTGAAGCCTCTCTCGTGGAGTATCAGGGCCGGTGCCGGGATTCCCGGGCCGGATCGGACAGAACGCGGGTCTCGAACAGGTCCTCGGTCAGCCCCCGGTCGTAGATGACGTCATCCACCCGCAGCGTGGTGCTGTGGCCGGAGGCCAGGTCGGTCACGGTGGTGGTCATGATGGTCCAGTAGTCCTGGATCCTGTCGATGCGGCCCACCTCCCAGCGCTTGGTGGGCTCGTCTCCGTCTTCGTAGAAGTCGATGCGCAGGGGGATCATGGTTTGTTCGTGAATCCAGCTCACCCGCTTGTCGTAGACCGACTCGTCAGCGTCCTTCGGGATGCTCTCCATGACCGTGACCGGCGTGCCCTCGTACTCGTCTTCACCGGTGATGCGGTGGGTGTCGAGTTTCGGGTTGCGGTCTTCCAGATCCTCGAAGTAGAGGTCGGATCCCACGAAGCGACCGCCGCGGCGCCCCGAGGCAACCCGGCGTGTGGTGTCCGCCGCCGGCAGGTAGAGCCACTGGTCGCTCGATCCGTCGGGGTGTTCATGCATCAGCAGCCCGGTGTCCCGCACGTCGCCCGGGCTGAGAAAGCGGATCATGGACAGCCGGGTGCCGTCGTCCAGGTCCAGCCGGTAGTCCACGGTTTCCCGGACGCGCTCGCGGCCGCCTTCCTCCTGCAGCGTCATGGTCCCGGTCGTGGTGGCATCGTCGCCCTCGGGGCGCTCGTGGACCTGTCGGGCGAGTTCGCGGGCCTCCTCGGACTCCGCGAGGGCCCCGGCTGGAAGCAGCATGAGCGGCAGGGCCAGAGCCGCCAGCCCTGCCAGGGGGAAGAGTGCGCTTGTGCGATGGCTGAACATGGTTGTACTCCGCGCCGTTCGGTGTTCCGGTGACGAGTCACTTGCGAGACCGCCGCGGCCCGGAGCCCCGGATCAGCCGAAGCGGCGCCGGGCCAGAGCGAGCAGCAGTCGTTGCAGCGGATTGCGGTTGCCGCCGGGTCGCCACGTCTTGCGCAGCCGCCCCAGGTAGGCGTCGAAATGCGTCACCCAGGGCACGGCCCGGATCCGGCCGCGATTCAATACCAGTTTTAGCACCTCGGTGCCGACCACACCGGCACACAGTTCACACGCCATGGCGGTGGAGGGGCCGCGCTGGTTGGGAAGATCCACGTGGCCGGCTTCCGCCAGATAGGTGAACTGCTGCGATGTCGGGGCCAGGCCCATGGCAAACCGCAAGGCCTGTTCTCCGGGCGGATGGCCATCCAGCTGAAAATAGTCCTCGAAGCTGGGACTGCCGCTGGTGAACACGAGCAGTGCCGTACCCATGCCGAGCGGAGCCGCCGTCACGGCGGGAATACCCCGCGCACGGCACTCGGCGAAGACAGTCTGCCGGATATCGAGCGCGAAGAAGTCGAGCCCGTCCACGTAGACGTCCACACCGTCCAGGAAGGCATCGACGTTGCCCTCGGTGACCCCTTCGGGGAACGTGGTGAGGTGGAGTTCCGGGTTGATGTCCCGGGCCATCTCCGCCATGACGTCGACCTTCGCCCGGCCCAGCTGTGAGACAGTGGCCCCGGCCTGTCGGTTCATGTTGTGGAGTTCGAAGTGGTCGAAGTCGGCCAGGTGAAAGTGGCCGATGCCCAGCCTCGCCAGCGTCAGAAGGTGGCTGCCTCCGACCCCGCCCATACCGGCGATGGCGACCCGCGTGGCCCGAAGCCGGGCCTGTTCATCCGCGGTGACCCAGCCCAGGTTGCGTGTCAGGGCGGTCCCGTAGTCAAAAGACGAAGCTGTCATGTGTCAGTTATCGGCAATTCCGTTTCAAACGTGATCCAGTATGGCGAGATCTTCGCTGAGACGATTGGTGATATCGTCATAGAGGCAGTGTAGCTCCTGCCTCAGGTGCAGCATGGCGTCGTCGTGGTGGAGATGGTAAGGCGCGCGGTGCCCGTGATAGTCCTTGATATCCCCGATGCGCATGAAGTGCAAGCCCGAGCGCGAGAGTAACCGCGCGAGGCGTGGCTCCATGATAGCGAAGATATTGGGCCGGTTGCAGGCGTTGGCAAGAGAGATCGCCGTCAGGAACAGACCGACGGAAATCATGGGGAAGGTGCGGATTTCCTCGGAGGAGAAGGCGAGGCCCTGGATATCACCGATCGGGGTTTCCCGCTCGTTGGGCCGGCGCCTGAAGGCGCGGGGGACGGCGAGGCGCGAGATTTCGCAGATGTCTTCGCGCTGCATGACGGCCGGGCTGCGGCTGCGGTGGTTCAGTGACCCCTGCCAGACGGTCTCCAGCGGCAGCGGTTCGTCCCTACGGGGGCTGATCAGCCGCACGCAGCCGGCGAGGCTGTTGGTGCTGAGGTGAACGACCTGGCCATGGATGGCGTGTTCGTCATGCTCATCCGTCTCCATGCCGTTCGGGCAGTCCTCCTCCCGCTCGTAGCCGAACTCCCGGCAGTAGACCTCGTAGCGCACGCGCGCCAGGCGCTCACGCTCCTCGGGGGAGGTCGCAAGGGACACGCGGAAGAAACTGTGAAAACTCGCCGCTAACGTATCGGCGTCCATGCAACTCACCCTTTTTCATGTTGTTGTGCAGGGGATGCTGGCCGCTTGTGCGGTAGCGCTGCCAAACCGCGATCAAGGCCCGGACGGCTCATGCCGGACGGGGCGGTCTCGGGGAAGGACATAGCAGGATCGGTGCCAGCCCTTGGAAATCAATGCCCTGAGTGATCCTCTGCACGGTGGGATCAGGAGGGTGTAAAGAACGTCGACATCTCTCGCGAGCAATTATAGCGCGTAACGTGTTTGAGCACCCCTTTTCTGTGGACTAGTTCACATTTCTGGGTTACGTTGCACCCATAAGGGTGGTCGAGCAGGCCGTTGACGAGTCGGATGAAGGTGCGACTCCAAGCGTCCTGAACGGTCGGGTATTCCGCCGTCAGGGAGGCCGAGTGGCGGGCTTGGCTCCTTGATGACAGGTGCGGTACGTCACCCCGGCCATGGGGCGGCCGCTGTGGGCATCCAAACAAGAACAGGTGGTGAACGGATGCAGATTCCATCGATCAGGGGCCGTGCTCGGACGTTCGTCCGTCCTGGCATTGTTGCCGCGTTAGCGCTTCTCTTCCTGGCGGGGTGTGGCACGGTCAGTCACCCTCCGGCGCCTTCCGAAGTGGATATCCCCGAGGATCGCAGTTACCTGGTCGGTCCGGGCGACAGCCTCAACATTATTGTCTGGGGCAATCCCGAGCTGTCCATGGTCGTGCCGGTGCGGCCCGACGGCATGATCACGACACCGCTCGTGGAAGATCTGGATGCCAGCGACAAGACGCCCACCCAGCTTGCCCGGGATATCGAGGAAGACCTCCGCACCTATCTGCGCGACCCCGTGGTCACGGTCATTGTTACGGGCTTTGTAGGCCCGTATCACCAGCAGGTCCGCGTCATCGGTCAGGCGGCTCAGCCGCAGGCCGTGCAGTACCGCGAGCACATGTCCGTCATGGACGTGATGATCGAGGTGGGCGGGCTCACGGAATTCGCCGCCGGCAACCGCGCCATCATCGTGCGCGAGGAGAACGGCGAAGAGAACATCTACAACGTCCGGTTGGACGATCTCGTCAATCGCGGCGACATCGCGGCCAACGTGCCGATGCTGCCGGGGGATGTGCTGGTCATTCCCGAGAGCTTCTTCTGACCGGGTATTCGGTGTGGTTCGAGTCGTACGAGTAGAGTGCTATGGACAGGTTATTCGAGGAAATCCTTCTTCAGATCCGCAAGGTCTGGCAGCGGCGGTGGTTCATCGTGCCTGTCGCCTGGGTGGTCGCGGTGGCGGGCTGGTTCTGGGTGGATTCCCTGCCTGACCGGTATCAGGCGTCCGCGCAGATCTACGTCAATACCGACTCGGTGCTGCAGCCCCTGCTCAGTGGCATGACAGTCACACCCAACACCGAGCAGCGGGTGCGGATGATGACGCGCACACTGCTGTCACGCAGCAATCTCGAGCACGTGGTGAGTGAGACGGAGCTGGACCTGCAGGCCGACTCCGACGCCGACCGCCAGCGCATTATCGATGATCTCTCCAGCTCGATCCGCCTGTCCGGCGTGGGCAGCCGCGACAACGTCTACACCATCCGCTACACCAGCCGGGACCCGGACAAGGCCCAGGAAGTGGTGCAGACGCTGGTGAACATGTTCATGGAAGGCGGTATCGGCGGTGGACGCACGGATCTGGCGAGTTCGCAGCGCTTCATCGAGAACCAGATCGAGAACTACCGCGAGCAGCTGGCCGACAAGGAAACCGAGATCGAGGAGTTCAAGCGCGATCACGCCGGGCTGACGCCCGGCCAGAGCGGGAGCTACTACAACCGGGTCGAGCGCCTGGAAGACCAGCTCGAGCAGGCGCGGCTGGATCTGCGCGAAGCCCGCAACCGTCGTGACACCTACGAGTCCCAGCTGGAGACGGCTTCGGCGGCGGATGCGGACGGCCCGGTGGACCCGGCGTTGCAGGAGCGTATCCGGGAGCTGGAGAACCGCCTGGATGACCTCCAGCAGCGTTATACCGACCAACACCCTGAAGTGGCGTCCACGCGCCGCATTCTCGAGGACCGCAAGGCCGAGCGCGAGGAGCAGATCGCCGCCGGTGGCGGTAGCTCCGATCGCGAGGATCTGTTCCAGCAGCAGATGCGGCTCAGCCTGAGCGAGGCCGAGAGCCAGGTGTCCACCCTGGAGGCGCGTGTCGAGGAGTTCCAGGAGCGCCTGGCGCGCCTGAACGAAGCCGTGGACCGGATTCCGCAGATCGAATCCGAATACGCGTCGCTGATGCGTGACAAGAGCGTGATCCAGTCCAACTACGAGCAGTTGCTCCGGCGGCGTGAGCAAGCGTTCATGTCCGGCCAGGTGGAGACGCAGACGGACGCTGTCGACTTCCGCGTGATCGACCCCCCGCGGGTGCCCAGCAGTCCCACCGACCCGAACCGGCCACTGCTGGCCAGTGCGGCCCTGATCCTCGGCGTGGGGGCCGGGGCCGGCCTGGCGTTCCTGCTGGCACAGTTGCGCAGCACCGTGACGTCACGTCAGAAGCTGGCGGAGATTACCGGGCGTCCGGTCCTGGGCGCGGTGTCCTACGTGGACACCCATCGCTCGCGCTGGCGCCGGAGACTGGGGCACATGGCGTTTCTCATCGCCATCGGTGCGTTGTTGCTGGTGTACGCGGCCGTCATTGCCTCGTACTTCCTGACGTAAGCGCGTCCAGACCCGGCATTATAGGAAGGACCCGGAATGAGCATTATCGAAAAAGCCATCAGCAAGCAGCGCAAGGCCCGCGAAGATGACGGTGAGCGGATTGCCTCGGTCAACGCTGACAGCGCCGGTGAAGCCGGACCTTCCCGGGTGGAGCAGGCCATGGCGCGGGTGCGTCCGGATGCCGGTCAACCGGACGCCGAATCCGGCGCTGCGGCGGGTAATGGCGCGGCTCCGGCCGAGGCGGGTGTCGCAGGCCAGCGTGCCACGACAACGCAGCGCTACGCCGAGATCTCCCGCGCGCGCCTGGCCGAACTGGGCCTGATCGATCCAGCCGGTGGCCGCAGCCAGCTGGCCGAGGAGTTCCGCCTGGTCAAGCGCCCGATTCTCGCCGGCGCCTTTGCCACCGGGGAGGACGCCATCCATCACGGCAATCTCGTCATGGTGACCAGCGCGCTGCCGCGGGAGGGCAAGAGCTTCTCCACCATCAATCTCGCCATGAGTATCGCCATGGAGTTCGACCGCACGGTGCTGCTGGTGGATGCCGACGTGGCGCGGCCGTCGATTCTCGGCTACCTCGGTGTTGAAAGCGAAGGGTCCGGCCTGCTGGACCTGCTGGCCGACGACTCCATCGATTTCTCGGACGCGCTGATCCGGACCGACATCGACAATCTCACGCTCATGCCTGCCGGCAAGACCTATCCGCGCGCCAACGAAATGCTGGCCAGCCGCGATATGGAACAGCTCGTGGCGGAGATGAGTGCACGGTACCCGGACCGCATCATCCTCTTTGACACGCCACCGCTGCTGGCTACCAGTGAGGCCAGCGTGCTGGCCCAGCACATGGGGCAGATCGTATTCGTGGTGGAGGCCGAACACACGCCTCAGGATGCAACCGTTCGGGCCATCGAGCAGCTCGAGGGGTGCGAGGTGGTGCTGCCGCTGCTCAACAAGACCAAGCCGCTGCCGGGGATGCGCTACACCCATGGCTATTACGGCTCCTACTACGGGACCTGAGTCTTGGTTTCTCTGCCGCTTGGTCTTCGGCGGGCACGGCGCCTGGTGGTGCTGGCCGGAGCCTGCATGATCGGCCTCGGGTCCGGCACGGCCTGGGCGCAGCAGGAGAGCCCCTACACCATCACGCCGCGGCTGAACCTGAGCACGACGGTGACGGACAACGTCAATCTGGCTCCGCCGGGCGAGGAGCAACACGACATGATCTTCCGGGTGTCGCCGGGTATTTCGGCGCGGGCTGACGGTAACCGGATTCGTGGTGCGGCGGATTACACGCTGCGGAACTCGTATTACGCCCGTAACAGCGACCGCAACGACGCAACCCATCTGCTCAACGCAAGAGGCAACGCGGAGCTGGCCGAGGACTTTCTCTTTCTGGACGTCTACGGCCGCCGCCGCGAGCAGGCGTTTTCCCTGCTGGATCCGACGGCGCTCGACGAAGGTGTCGGCCCGGGAGGGACGGAGATCACCACGTGGGGGATCAGCCCCTACGTCACGCAGCGGTTTGGCCGGGTTGCAGACGCGACGGCCCGTTACGGATACGAGCGCACGCTTTACGGGTCCGGTATCTCGCGTGACTTCAACCGTGAGCTGTACGAGGTGGACGTGGATAGCGGGCCGTTGTTCGGGCAGACGTTCTGGAGCATGAACTACGACCGGCAGGAGATCCGCTACCGGCGGTCGGCGCAGCTCGAAGAGCAGGAAGGGCTTGGCGACGAGGTCATCTTCGAAACCGTTTCCGGCACGCTCGGGCGGCAGCTCAGCCCCACGTTCCGTGTCTTCGGCACCGTCGGCGAGGAGCGCAATCGGTTCGAGTCAGACCTGGACGATCGGGATGGCTCCTTCTGGGAAGCGGGCTTCGGTTGGGCGCCCACCAGGAATACCTCCCTGGAAGCGAGTTACGGCGACCGTTTCTTCGGCCGGACCAGGAGTCTCAGCCTGCAGCACCGGAGACGCAACACGGTCTGGTCGGCAACCTATGGCGAGCAGATCTCCACCAATCAGGTGGATACGGAGGTGTCGCTGGACGAACTGCTCGGGCTCCCGCCGGGGACCTTCCCCGAGGCAGAGCCCCTGGTCATCAGTCGTGAGGAGGTCTCCATCTTCGAGCGTGCCCAGGCGTCGGTGACCTATACATTGCCCAGGAGCCGCTGGACGCTGCAGGCATTCCACTCCGAGCGTGAATTCCTGCAGACCACCGCGGTGACCACGCAGCGCAGTCAGGAACAGACCGGCGTGCGTGGACGGCTCTCCTGGGATCTCGGCCCCCGGACCACCTACGAGGCGTCGCTGCGCTACGCGCGTGCAACGTTCCTGGAGTCGGAGGGCGACCGGGAGAGGCTGTGGAGCGCCCGGTTCGGCGTCAACCACGATATCGGACAAAACGTACGGGGCTCCGTCTTCTACCGGCATCAGAACCGGTCCGGAGACGGGGATACGCCCCGGGACTACCGCGAGAACGCGATCACCGCAAGCCTGCTGATGACGTTCTGACGCCGGCAGGTTGCGCGGGGTGGCGTGACGTCAGCACAGGCAGGCCCTTGGAGTCGGCATGTACGAACATTTCTACAACCTGAGCGGCAAACCGTTCCAGCTCAACCCGGACCCGGCGTTCTTCTACGGCAGCCGCGGTCATCAACGCGCCATGGCCTACCTGGAGTACGGCGTGCACCAGGCCGAGGGCTTCATCGTGATCACCGGCGAGGTGGGCGCGGGCAAGACCACGCTGGTCCGCAACCTGTTCGAGCACCTGGATACCGATACGCTGCTGGCCGTGCAGCTGGTGAGCACCCAGCTCAATGCCGACGACATGCTGCGCGCCGTTTGCGGCGCCTTCGGCCTGCCCGACGAGGGCTCCAAGGCGACCCTGCTGCGGGACCTGGAAGCGTATCTGATGGATTGCCAGCGCGCCGGCAAGCGTGCGCTGCTGGTGGTGGATGAAGCGCAGAACCTCGATCCCGCGGCGGTGGAGGAGCTGCGGATGCTCTCCAACTTCCAGACCCGCTGGGGCTCCCTGCTGCAGAGCTTTCTGCTGGGGCAGCCGGAGTTCCGTGCCACGCTGCAGAGCCCGAGCATGCGCCAGCTCCGCCAGCGCGTGATCGCCACCTACCACCTGGGGCCCATGGACCTGGAGGAGACCCAGGCCTACATCGAGCATCGCCTGCGCCGGGTGGGCTGGCAGAACGACCCGGAATTCACGCCCGAGGCCTACCGTGTGCTCCACGAGGCCACTGACGGTGTACCGCGGCGGATCAACACATTGTGCGACCGGGTCATGCTCATGGGGTTCCTCGAGGAGCTCCATACCCTCGACGAGAATGCCGTGGGCGAGGTGGCGCGGGAGATGGAGCAGGACTTCCTGGCGCCACGGTCGGCGTTCGGGGTCAAGACCGAGGAGATCAACGGCGGCGGCAACGGGCAGATGCTGGCGGAACCGGGCGCTGCGGATATCGATGATGCAGCCGTTTCCGCGCGGCTGGAGCGGCTGGATTCCCGGGTTTCCCGGCTGGAGCGTTACGTGGTGTACACCTCCAAGCTGTCCCGCCAGATCCTGACCATGGTCAACCGTCGGAAGCCGGCCTGATGAGCGCGCCTGTCGCCAACGCCATGACCTTCGACGTGGAGGACTACTTCCAGGTCTCGGCCATGGAGCCGCATGTCCCCCGTGACCAGTGGGAGCGCATGCCGTGCCGGGTGGAAGCCAACACCGACCGCTTGCTGGCACTCCTTGATGGCGCGGGCGTGAAGGCCACCTTCTTCACCCTCGGGTGGGTGGCCGAGCGCTGCCCGGCGCTGATCCGGCGTATTGTCGCCGGCGGCCACGAGCTGGCCAGCCACGGTTACTGGCACCACCGCGTCACGGAGCTGGACGATGCGGCGTTCCGGGACGACATCCTGCGCGCCAAGGGGGTGCTGGAGGACACCGGTGGCGTGGCCGTGGACGGCTACCGCGCGCCCAGTTTCTCCATCGGCGCGGACAACCTGCACGTCCTGCGCATCCTGCGCGAGACCGGTCACCGCTACAGCTCCAGCGTCTATCCCGTGCAGCACGATCACTACGGCATGCCGGAGGCGCCCCGGGAGCCGTTCCAGCCCCTGGGCAACGACGGTGTGACCGAGCTGCCGTTGACCACGGTTCGGCTTGCCGGCCGCAACCTGCCTGCGGCGGGCGGCGGCTACTTCCGTCTCCTGCCTTACAGCGTGTTCCGCCGGGCGCTGCAGCGGGTCAATCGCCAGGAGGGAGCTGCCGGCATCTTCTACCTGCACCCGTGGGAGATCGACCCGGGGCAGCCGCGCATTCCTGGTGTCAGCGCCCGGACCCGGTTCCGTCACTACGTGAACCTGGCGCGCACCGAACACCGTCTCCAGCGCCTGCTGACGGACTTTGCCTGGGCGCCACTGCGCACCGTCTACGCCGACGTGCTCGACCATTCACTGGATGTCCCGCCTGCGCAGGTGGCCGCGCGCGGGATGGAGACCGACAGGGTGATCGCGCAGCCATGACGTCCGCTTCCATCGAAATCAGCGAACTGACCGCACAGGACCACGACCGCTGGGACGCCTTCGTCGAGGCGTGTCCCCGGGCCACGTTCTGCCACCGCGCCGGCTGGCAGACCGTGATCGAGCGCGCTTTCGGTCACCGCACCCGGTTCCTCATGGCAACCCGTGACGGGCGTATCGAGGGCGTGCTGCCCCTGGCGCGGGTACGCAGCCTGCTGTTCGGTGATCAGCTGGTGTCGCTGCCGTTCTGCGTCTACGGCGGGATCGCGGCGGACACCGGTGAGGCGGCCATTGCCCTGGACGCGGCAGCCCAGGCCTACGCCGCCGAGTGCGGCGTGGATCACCTGGAGTACCGCAACATGGAGCCGCGGCACGACGACTGGCCCACCAAGGAGCTCTACGTCACCTTCCGCAAGGCCATCGAGCCGGACGTGGACGCCAACATGCAGGCGATTCCGCGCAAGCAGCGCCGCATGGTGCGCCAGGGCATGAAGGCGGGGCTCACCAGCGCGTTCGATGACGATGTCGACCGGTTCTTCCGGATCTACGCCCAGAACGTCCACCGGATGGGAACGCCGGTGTTCAGCAAGAGGTACTTCCAGACCCTGCTGGACGTGTTCGGTGACGCCTGTCGCATTCTCGCGGTGCACCGGGGCGACGAGCCCGTCGCCAGCGTGATGACGTTCTATTTCCGCGACGAGGTCATGCCTTACTACGGCGCCGGCATGCCGCTGGCACGGGATGTGGCGGGCTATGACTTCCTCTACTGGGAGTTGATGCGCCGTGGCTGCGAGGCCGGCTATCGCCTGTTCGACTACGGCCGCAGCAAGCAGGGCACGGGCTCCTGGAGTTTCAAGAAGAACTGGGGGTTCGAGCCGCAACCGCTGTACTACGAGTTCCAGCTGCACCGTGGCGACAAGGTGCCCGACAACAACCCGTTGAATCCGAAGTACCAGCGCGCCATCCGCATGTGGCAACGGCTCCCCCTGTCCGTTGCCAACGTGCTCGGCCCGCGGATCGTCCGGAATCTCGGTTAACCGGCCCAGGTGATATGGACGACATACTGCTGCTGACACACCGGATCCCGTGGCCGCCCAACAAGGGCGACAAGATCCGTTCGTACCACCTGCTCCGCCACCTGGCGAGCCACTACCGGGTCCATCTGGGGACGTTCGTTGATGATCCGGCGGATGAGCGCTACGTGAGCGACCTGGACGTGGTCTGCAGCAGTGCGCATGTCGCCCGCCTCAACCCCGGGGTCGCGCGCTGGCGGGCGCTGACCGGCCTGCTCAGCGGTGCACCGCTGACGCTGCCCTATTACCGCAACGCCGGCCTTGCCCGCTGGGTGGAGCACACGGTCAACGCTCACGGGATCGAGCGGGCCGTGGTGTTTTCCTCCTCCATGGCACAGTACCTGGACGGCTTTCCGGCGTTGCGACGGGTGGTGGACCTCGTCGACGTGGATTCCGACAAATGGCGGCAGTACGCCGCTGGCAAGTCCCATCCGGCGCGCTGGATCTACGCCCGGGAGGGGCGGCGGCTGCTGGAGTACGAGCGCCGGGTCGCCCGGGAAGCGGATGCCGCGCTGCTGGTCTCGGAAGCCGAGGCGGAGCTGTTCCGCGAGCTGGCACCGGAGAGTCGCGATTCCATCCATGCGGTGCACAACGGTGTCGACACCACGGTCTTTGATCCGGGCAAGAACGGGACCTCCCCCTATCCGGACGACGTGCTGCCGCTGGTGTTCACCGGTGCCATGGACTACTGGCCCAACGAAGAGGCGGTGACCTGGTTCGCCGATACAGTGTTCCCGCGGATCATGGCGGCGGAGCCCGGGGCGCGGTTCTACATCGTTGGCAGCCGGCCAACCCGTGGCGTGCAGGCGCTGGGTGAACGGCCGGGTATCGAGGTGACCGGTTTCGTGGACGACATGCGGCCGTGGCTGGGCCATGCGGCCATCGCGGTGGCGCCGCTGCGCATTGCCCGCGGGGTGCAGAACAAGGTGCTGGAGGCCATGGCCATGGGACGAACCGTGATCGGTACCGCGCAGGCGCTCGCGGGCATCGAGGCGGAGGTGGGGCGTGACCTGTTGCAGGCCGACAGCCCGGATGCGTTCGTGGAACAGGTGCTTGCCCAGCTCCGTGAACCGGACCCGTCCCTGGGCGCAAACGCCCGCGACCGCGTCCTGGCGCACTACGCCTGGAGTGCGCGGTTGAGCCGCCTGGATGCCCTGCTCCAGGAGAGTGCGCCGGGCGTTTCCCTGACTGACGATGGTGGCGCTGCGGAGGTGTCCCATGGCCGTTGACCGGCAAGCGTTCCCTGCGGTCGGCTCGGTGCCGGAGCACTGGCGGCGGCCGCTCACCCTGGTGGCCGCCGCGATCGCGCTGCTGCTTGTGGTCTTCCATGCCACCTACTGGAGCATGGTCGAGACCTGGATCCGCTCCGAAACGTTTGCCCACGGCTTTCTCATCGTCCCGATCGCGCTGTTCCTGGTCTGGCGCCAGCGGCGCGTGCTGGCCGACGTGGTGCCGCGGCCGTTCCCGCTGGCAGGGGTCGTGCTCGCCGGGCTCGCCACCATGTGGCTGCTGGGCGAACTCGTGGATGTCATCTCCGTGCGGCAGTTCAGTGTCGTGCTCATGATCCCCGCCGTGGTCTGGCTGATGCTTGGCACGCACGTGGTCTGGCGCCTGCAGTTCCCACTGGCCTATCTGCTGTTCGCGGTGCCGTTCGGTGAGTTTCTCGTGCAGCCGCTCATGGTCTTCACGGCCGACGTCACGGTCGGGCTGGTGCGGCTGACCGGTATTCCCGTCTTCCGCGAAGGGTTGTACTTCTCGCTGCCCACGGGCCACTGGGCCGTGGTGGAGGCGTGCAGTGGTGTGCGCTACCTGATCGCCTCGGTGGCCCTGGGGGCGCTTTACGCCCACATCACCTACCGGTCCTGGTTCCGCCGCTGCATGTTCATGCTGGCGGCCATTATCGTGCCGATCCTGGCCAACGGGCTGCGCGCCTACATGATCGTGATGATCGGCCACTTCAGCGACATGAGCCTGGCTGCGGGTGTGGACCACCTGCTGTACGGCTGGGTCTTCTTCGGCATCGTCATCTTTCTCATGTTCTGGGTGGGCGGTTTCTGGCGGGAGGATGCACGTCCCGCGGCATCGCCGGCACGGCACGGCCTGGCGGCGGGAGGGCGGCCGTCGGCGGGGCGTTACATCGCGGCCCTCGCCCTGACGGTGGCGTTGATCGTGGCGGCGCCGCTGTATGCGGCCTGGATGGATCGGGCCGCCTGGCCGGCACCGGACCTGGGCGCGGCGCCCGAGACCATCGGCGACTGGCAGCTCACCGGCGCCGAGCCGGCGTGGACCCCGGGCTACCGCCATGCCCGCGATGAATGGCATGCCGAGTATCAGAGCGGCGGTGACCGGGTCGGGCTCTACACGGGTGTCTACGCGGAACAGAACCGCTACGGAAAGATGGCGACCTGGGAGAATACCCTGGCCGGGCGCGGCAGCGACGACTGGCGCCGCCAGGCCGGCGGGCGCGGCCCTGACGGTGCCCAGCGGCAGCTTCTGGTGGGCCCCGATACCCGGGTGGTGGCGTGGCAGTGGTACTGGGTGGATGGCCGCCTGACCACCAGCCGGCACCTGGTCAAGGGGCTGGAGGCGCTGTCCCGCCTGCTCGGGGGGACGGATGACGCCGCCAACATCGTCATCTATGCCACCTATCGCGACCGCCCGGACGAGGTCGAGCCTGCCATGGAGGTATTCGCCGAGGAGGCGCGACCGGTCATCGAGGCGCGGCTGGAGGAGGTGGGGCGCAGGTGAGTGTTCGTGCCGCTGTTGTCGCTGCCCGCGACGGTCAGGATTCCCGGCCGCTGGTGGCGCATGTGCTCTATCGCCTTGACGTGGGTGGTCTCGAGAGCATTCTCGTGGAGCTCATCCGGAGCATGCCCCGGGATGCGTATCGCCACGTGGTGATCTGTATCGCCGACTACACCAGCTTCCGCGAGCGCCTCCCGGACGATGTGCCCGTGTATGCCCTGAACAAGCCGCCCGGGCTGGGGCTCGGCATGTTCGTGCGGTTCTGGCGGCTGCTGCGGCGGCTGCGCCCTGACGTGGTCCACAGCAACAATCTGGCGGCACTGGAATGCCAGCCCGTGGCGGCGCTCGCCGGGGTGCCGGCCCGGGTGCATGCGGAGCACGGGTGGGATGTGGCGGATCTCCACGGCACCAATCGCAAGTACCAGCTCATGCGCCGCGTGCTCAGCCGCTGGGTGCACCGCCACGTGGCCGTATCCGCCGATCTGGCCGGCTACCTGCGCGAGCGGGCCGGGGTTCCCGCCGCGCGGGTGCAGCACATCTACAATGGCGTGAACACCTGGCGTTTTCATCCGCGCCGGGAGCGCGACCCGGACGCGCCCTTCGTCATCGGCACCGTAGGCCGGATGCAGCGGGTCAAGGACCAGGTCACCCTGGCGCATGCCTTCGTGCAGCTGCAGGCGCTGGTGCCCGAACGGTTTCCGAATCTGCGTCTGGTGTGCATTGGTGACGGGCCCGAGTACGAAGCCGTCCGCCGTGTTCTGGCCGATGCCGGAGTACAGGGGCAGGCCTTCCTGCCCGGCAACCGCGACGATATTGCCGAGCAGTTGCGGCAGATGGATCTGTTCGCCTTGCCCTCGCTGGCCGAGGGCATTCCCGTGACGGTACTGGAAGCCATGGCCACCGGCCTGCCGGTGGTGGCGAGCCGTGTCGGCGGACTGCCTGAACTGGTGGTGGAGGGGCAGACCGGGGCGCTTGTTCCTCCCGGTGACGCCAGCGCACTGGCCCTCATACTGGCGGCCTACGTCGCCGACCCGGAGGCCGCGGCCATTCAGGGCCGCGACGCGCGCGAGCGGGCCGAGCAGGCGTTCAGCCTGGAGGCCATGGTGACGCAGTACGCCGATCTCTACGGCGAACTCCTGCAGCGGCGGGGGAGCCCGTCCGCCGCTGCGCAACGCAACTGAAGGAGCATTGCCGGTGTGCGGACTGGTTGGCTGTATGGATACCCGGGGCAGGCGTGATCCGGACGAGGTGCTGTTGCGGCAGATGAACGCCGCGCAGTTTCACCGCGGGCCGGACCAGGGCGGCGAGCACTTCGAACCGGGCCTGGCCCTTGGGCACCGGCGCCTGTCCATCATCGACCTGGCGAGCGGCCAGCAGCCACTGGCGAACGAGGACGGCAGTGTCGTCGTGGTCTACAACGGCGAGATCTACAACTTCCCCGCGCTCATGGACGAGCTGGTGGCGCGCGGGCACCAGTTCCGCACCCGCTGCGATACGGAAGTGATTGTCCATGCCTGGGAGGAGTGGGGCGAGGCCTGTGTCGAGCGCTTCCGCGGCATGTTCGCCTTCGCGCTGTGGGATCGCAACGCGGAGACTCTGTTCCTTGCCCGCGACCGGCTTGGCATCAAACCGCTGCATTACGCCGAACTGTCCGACGGGCGACTGCTGTTCGGCTCGGAGTTGAAGGCGCTGCTGGCGTGTGCGGATCTGCCGCGCGTGCTTGATCCGGAGGCCGTGGAAGACTATTTCGCCTTCGGCTACGTGCCCGATCCGAGGACGATCTTCACCGGCGCCTCGAAGCTGCCACCGGGGCATACCCTGACCGTCCGGCGCGGTGCCCCCGTCCCGGCGCCGGTGCCCTACTGGGATGTCGTGTTCGGGAATGACGGCCCGGCCGACCTGGAGGTGGCCACCGGCGAGTTCGTGGAGCGGTTCAGCGAGGCGGTGCGCATCCGCATGGTGGCGGAGGTCCCGCTGGGGGCGTTTCTCTCCGGTGGCGTGGACTCAAGCGCCGTGGTCGCCATGATGAGCGGTTTGTCCGAGGATCCGGTGAACACCTGCTCCATCGGGTTCGGTGACCCGCGCTACAATGAGTCGGCCTACGCCGAGGCGGTGGCAGCCCGCTATCATACGCGCCATTTCAGCGAGCAGGTGGACCCGGACCGCTTCGACCTGCTGGACCAGCTCGCGCTCATGCACGATGAGCCGTTCGCCGACAGCTCGGCGCTGCCCACCTACGAGGTGAGTCGTATCGCCCGCAGCCGCGTGACCGTGGCGCTGTCCGGCGATGGTGGCGATGAAATGCTCGGTGGATACCGTCGCTACCGCGGCTACGTCCGGGAAGAGAACCTGCGGCGCATGCTCCCCGACGGCGTCCGGCGCGGCATGTTCGGCCCGCTGGCCCGCGTCTACCCGAAAGCGGACTGGGCGCCCCGGCCACTGCGGGCCAAGGCAACCCTGGAAGCCCTTGCGGCGGACGCGGTCGACGGCTATATGCGCAGTGTCGGGATTATTGACGATGCCAGCCGGCGGCGGCTGTTCTCGCCGGAGTTCCGTGGCCGTCTGGGCGCCTACCGCGCCTCGGAGGTGCTGCGGCGGCATGCGGCGAAGGCATCGCCGGACGACCCGCTGGCGTTCGTGCAGTACCTGGACCTCAAGACCTGGCTGGCAGGCGGCATTCTCACCAAGGTGGACCGCGCCAGCATGGCCAACGCGCTGGAGGTGCGTGTGCCGCTGCTGGATCACAAGCTGGTGGAGTGGATGGCGCGTCTGCCGGCGCACCACAAGATTCGCGGGCAGCAGGGGAAATACCTGTTCAAGCACGCCATGGAGCCACACTTGCCCAGCGACATCCTCTACCGCCCCAAGCAGGGGTTCAACATGCCCATCGGCGAGTGGTTCCGGGGGCCGCTGCGCGAGCGTCTGCCGGCGGCGGTGTGCAGTGAGCGCATGCTGGACACCGGGTTCTTCAACCCGGCGGAGCTGAAGCGTCTGGTCGCCGAGCACCAGAGCGGCCGACGCAATCACACCCGCCCGCTGTGGTCGCTGCTGATGTTTGAATCGTTCCTGCGCCAGCGTGCCGAGGGGGCCGATACGCGCCCCGATGAAGGACGCCCGCTGGCCCGGGGAGTGGGGGCCTGATGGCCGCGAGGGTTGTTCAGGGTGGAGCGGATGCCATGCCGCCACTGGCACTACCACAGCCGTGGGTGCGGTTTCTTCTGCTGCCGGCGCACGAGCGTCTGCGTGGCCGCCGTACTCTGGCGGACCTGGCCGCGTTGCGCCGCGGCGAGCGTGACGATCCCCAGACGGCCCACGCCCTGCGGGAGCAGAAGCTCGCGGCGCTGCTGCAGCACTGTGTGGAGCGCGTGCCCTGGTACCGCGACCGGTGCGGCGTCACCGAGCCGGTGCTGGCGCGGTTCCCGGTGCTCGAGCGGGCGACCGTGCGCGACCATGGTGATGCGCTGAAGTCCGATGGTTTCGACGGCGAATTGCTGCGTTCCAGCACCGGCGGGTCGTCCGGTGCGCCGCTGGTGTTCTGGACCGACAAGGTCAAGGAAGCGCGGCACAACGCCCAGAAGCTGCGGTTCCGGCGCTGGTTCGGTATCCGGCCCGGTGATCGGCAGGTGGATTTCTGGGGGTCACCCATCGAGCTCGGCAAACAGTCCCGGCTGCGCGTGGCCAAGGACCGCTACCTGCTCAACCAGGTGGTGCTCTCGGCGCACGACCTGACGCCCGAGCGGCTGCAGGAGTACGCCCGGTTTCTTGCGCGGTTCCGGCCGCGCCTGCTGTACGGTTATCCCACGGTCATCTACCGGCTGGCGCAGTTCGTCGATGCCCATCCCGAGCTCCTGGGGCGTTACCGCCCGGTCGCCGTGGTGTGTACCTCGGAGATGCTCTATCCGCAGATGCGCGAGGCCATCGCTGCGGTGTTCGAGTGTCCGGTGGCCAATGAATACGGATCGCGGGACGGCGGCCTCATCGCCCACGAATGCAGCGAGGGTCGGTTGCACGTGGCCATGGAGCACGTGTGGCTGGAGGTGGACGCGCCGGACGAGAACGGCGTCGGCGACCTGCTGGTGACCAACCTGGACGGCTACGGCATGCCGTTCGTGCGCTACCGGGTCGGCGATCGGGGCCGGCTGGGGGAGCCGGGCTGCGCCTGCGGGTTCCACCTGCCGGTACTGGATCACCTGGAAGGGCGGCGCAACGACTTCCTGGTGGGGGTCGATGGCCGGCAGGTCCACGGGTCGGCCGCCAATTACGTGATGCGGGAGCTGGAGCGGCTACACCAGTACCGCCTGATCCAGCGGCGTGATCTCAGCGTGGATGTGGACGTGGTCATGGAGGGTGAGTTGACCGACGACGAACGCCAGACCGTGCACCGCGGGCTGCGCCGTGCCCTGGGTGGCGACGTTCCGGTGCGGCTGCGGCGCGTCGGGCACATTCCGCCGTCGGCATCGGGGAAATACCGTTGGGTCGAGAGCGAGGCGCTGACGCAGTGAGGATTCTGTACCACCACCGCACCCGGGGCGAAGACGCCCAGGGCATTCACATCCGCGCACTCTGCGATGCGTTCCGCCGCCTCGGGCATGAGGTGGACGTGGTGGCACTGGCGCGGTCGGCGCCGGCGCCGAAGCCCGCGTCCGCGCCGGCGCGCGCGGCCACCGGTGCGGGGGAGAACGACAGCCGGCCGCAGTTGCTCGGCGTGCCCATTCCCTACTGGTTCTACGAACTGCTGGCACTCGCCTACAACGGGCCGGCCTTCGCCTGGCTGCTGTTCGCCGCCCTGCGCCGGCGTCCGGCGTTCATCTACGAGCGCTATACCCTGTTCACCTTCGCCGGGCTGCTGGTGGCGAAACTCCTGCGGCTGCCGTTCGTGCTGGAGGTGAATGCCCCGCTCAGCCTGGAACTTACCCAACACGGCAATCTCACGTTCCGCCGTCTGGCGGAGCGCATCGAGACCGCCCTGTGCCGGAATGCCACGCGTACCCTGGTGGTGACCCAGGCCATGGCGGATATCTTTATTGCCCGGGGGGTGCCGGCCGAGCGCCTGCAGGTCATTCCCAACGGTGTGGACGGCGAGCGTTTCAACCCGGACGTCTCCGGTGCCCCGATCCGCGAGCGCTACGGCCTGAGCGCGGATACCCCGGTGGTCGGTTTCGTGGGCTGGATCCGTCCCTGGCACGGCGTCGACGGGCTCATCGGGGCCGTGGGGCGGCTTGTGGCCACGTTTCCGGAGCTGCGGCTGCTCGTGGTCGGGGACGGGCCGGCGGTGCCCGCGCTCCGGCAGCAGGCCCGTGATGCGGGGCTGGACGCCCACGTGATCTTCACCGGGCCGGTGGCGCGGGATGACATCCCCGGCCACATCGCCGCCCTGGACGTGGCCGTCCAGCCCGATGTCACGGACTACGCGTCGCCCATCAAACTGTTCGAGTATCTTGCGCTCGGGCGCGCGGTAGTGGCGCCGGACAAGGCCAACATCCGCGAAGTGGTGCGCCACGGCCGGTCGGCCCTGTTGTTCCCGCCGCGGGACTGGGCTGCCATGGAGCGGGCGATCGGCGAACTGCTGACCGACCCGGAGCAACGTGCCCGCATGGCAGCCGCGGCGGCGCAGCTGGTGGATGAGCGCGGGTACACGTGGATGGGCAACGCGCGTCAGGTGCTGGAGATCGTCCAGGGGCCTGCCGAGCACGCGCCTGCGGAGAACTGAGCTATGGCGGTCTCCCGGAGCGCCCACCAGCAGGAAGAGCCGGCGCGGCCTGAGCCGCAATCCGGGGCTCGGGCGGGAGTTCGGGCCGGGCGGCCCCGGTTGCTGGTCTTTTCGCGGATTTTCCCGAATACCGTGCAACCCACCTTCGGCGTGTTCGTGCGCGAGCGCATGTTCCGGGTGGGGCAACAGCTCCCGGTGGTTGTGGTGTCGCCGGTGGCCTGGTTCCCCGGCGAGGGGTTGATCCGCCGTTTCATCCGGCCCGATTACCGTCCTCCCGTGCCCTATCACGAAGTGCAGGAGGGGGTGGATGTCTATCACCCGAAGTTTCTCTGCATTCCCGGCGTCATGAAGTGGACCGACGGGCTGTTTCTCGCCCTGAGCACCCTGCCACTCATGCGCCGCCTGCAGCGGGAGCCCGGCTTCGACATCATCGACACCCACTTCGTCTACCCCGACGGTGTGGCGGTCTGGCTGCTGAGCAAGTGGCTGCGACGCCCGTATACCATCACCCTGCGGGGCACCATCGACCGCATCTCCCGCACCCGCCTGAGCCGCTGGCTGTCCGCGCGGGCCATGCGCGCGGCGCGGCGGGTGTTCTCCGTGTCCGACTCCCTGCGCCAGGTGGCCATCGGCATGGGGCAGTCCCCGGAGCATGTTCGGGTCATTCCCAACGGCATCAATCTCGACTACTTCGGCCCGGAAGACCAGGCGGCCTGTCGCCGGCAGCTGGGGTTGCCGGAGGGCGCGCGCGTGATGATTACCGTGGGCACGCTCAATGAGCGCAAGGGGTTCCACCGGGTCATCGAGCAGTTGCCCGCGCTGCTGGAGGCGTTCCCGGATCTCCATTACCTGTGCGTCGGCGGCGGCAGTCCCGACGGCAACGATCTGGAGCGGCTGCAGCAGCAGGCGCAGTCGCTTGGCGTGGCCGCGCACGTCCACTTCACCGGCGCCGTACCGCCGGAGCGGCTGCGGTACTACTATTCGGCCGCCGACCTGTTCGTGCTCGCCACGCGGTTCGAGGGCTGGGCCAACGTCTTCCTGGAGGCGGGCGCCTGTGGGCTGCCTACGGTCACCACCCGGGTTGGCGGCAATGCCGAAGTTGTGAACTCCGACGCCGTTGGTCGCGTGGTGGCGTTCGGTGACGGCGATGCGCTGCGGCGGGCCATTGCCGAGGCCCTGACCGTTTCCTGGGACCGGCAGGCCATCCTGGAGCACGCGCGTGCCCAGTCCTGGGAGGAGCGCATCCCCATTCTGCTGGATGAGTTCACGGCCATTCACAAGGCACACTGAGCAGCATGGATGCGGAACTCGCCAACGAACACGGCCGTCTGATCGCCCTGGCGGAGGAGGTCGCGAATGGCCTCGCTCGGCTCGACCACGGCACGGGCAGGCTGCCCGATCCGGTGACGGGGGCTGCCTCACCGCCCGATCACTACGGCCACACCTTTACCTCACTGGCGCTGGCGCGCCAGGGGCACCAGGACTGGGATGCTCCGCTCTGCCACTGGCTGGCGCAGCCCGCGGGCCGTCGCGGGCATGCGCCGTTCAACCGGCTTGCACTTTACCTGTTGCACGGCTGGCTCCAGGGCAGTGGCAACGCATCGGATGCACTGGCGCTGGTGGAGAGCGCAGGCCGGGACTGCGTGGAACCGGCGCGGTATGCGTCCAACAACTGGGTCATGCTTGCCGCGGCCATGGACGTGCTGGATGCCCCCACCAACGCCCGCGCCGATGCCGCCGCCGCCCGGGTTACGGAACTGGCAAGCCAGTGGACCACGGCCGCCGGCGCATTCATCGATCTTCCCCGGAAGCCCGTCGGCTCCCGTGGTGCCACTCCGCTGGCCTATCACCACAAGTACCTGCTCTGCCTGTGGCTTGCCCGGCGCATGCGGCCGTCTGCTGCGCTGGACCGGCTCCTGGCCCGTGGGTTGAACTGGCTCGGTGTCGCCCTGGATGAAACCGGCGGTTACTGTGGTGGATTCGGCCGCAGCACCCACGCCCTGTTCGGCGATACGGCCCTGCTGGTGGTGCTCGCCGGTGTAGCCCGCGAAACCGAGGACCCCGGCACGCGATCGCGGATCACGGGCATCATCCGCGCCATTCGCCAGCGCCTGGAGGCGCAGCGCCGGGACGATGGCCTGCTCTGGCTGACCCCGGCACGGTGCTCCGGCGCCGACGGTGGCTGGGACGGCTACATGTTTCTCACCGTCTACAACGCCTGGTTCGCCGGGCTGACCCTGGCGATGCAGGATGCACCAGCCGTGGCGCCGTTCCGGGAGGTAGTGGACTTCGGCGTCGATCACGACCCGGAAGCGGGGCTGGCCAGCGTGAACGGGCCGCGCGGGACCGCGCTGGTGAGCATACGCGGGCAACCGCCCCAGGGCTTCTCCCGCACCCAGGCGGAGTGCCGTTATGTCGCGGGACAGCTCTACCATCTCGGTTGTGCGGGGCAGCCGCTCGTGCCACCCGGAGCCCGGGTGTCGGCCGACACCCTGCTGGCGACGCCCTGGCTCGCAACGTGGACGCCCGTGGTGGAGGCCGGTGGCCTGCTCTATGGGTGCGGTGACTGGCAGACCAGCCGCTGCCAGCGGGACGGGGAGCGCCTGATCGTGACCGGGGCCGGGCAGCCCACGGCCCTCGTGAGCCCGCAGGAGCGGGGTGCTCGCCGCATTCTCGCGGCGCTGGACTGGCGGTTTCTCGGTGGACGTCTTGCCCGCCGGAAGGGGCAGTCCCCGGCTGCACTGATCGGGCATGAGTGGGCATGGGCCATGTCGGTGGATCTCGGCGCCGGGCAGGTGGTCATTACCTGGACGCTCACGGGCAGGGCCGGATCCGACGCCCGGTGTCTGAGCCTGTTTCCCGCGCCCGTGCTGGATCATGCAGCAGCAAGCTGGAGTCAGCGGGTGCCGAAGGGGGAGTGGCCGGAGCCGGAACCGATGCCTGATGCGATCCCAAGTGCGCTCGGGTGGTGGCGTGGAATGCGCCACCGTCCAGTGCCGTGGCCCGCGGAGACGACGGTTGTGGAGTGGACGCTGGCCTTCTGATCAGGGCCGTGACCGGTTCGGCCACGGCCCGTATGCCGGGCTAGGCTGCCACCCGGTCGCGGCTGCGCAGGGTCCGGCCGATGAACAGCAGGCCCAGAGCCATGAGCCCGAAGGTTGCCGGCACTGGCACCTGGCCGACGTTGGGTCCGCTCTGCAGCAGGTCGAACGCGTTGTTCGCGATGTTGGCGTGAGAGGCCGTGGTGGGGTGGATGTCGTCCCAGAACACGTACTCGTCCGAATTGCTGCACTCCGTCTCGATGAAGCCGAGAAAGACGCCGCGACACTCGTCGGTGAGGTTGGTGAAGCCCAACGCTTCGGGATTCTCCAGCACATCGGCGAAAATGCCGAACACGTCCAGATAGTAGAACTCGGCTTCCGTCTCGCTTGCCAGGTCCTCCAGCATGGCGTTGAGTCCGTCGTTCCAGGCGATGGACACGGCCTCGGCCTGTCCCTGTTCACCGGTACCGCGGAATTCCGGAATCATGCCCAGGTTCGGCAGATTCGGGACCATCAGGGACTCCGCCCCGGCATCGATCAGGCCGGTCAGCGAGCTGCGGAAAGTGCTGAGCACATTGTCGATGGCCGCCACCGGATCGCTGGCGCCCGAGAGCCCGCGCATGTCGTTGCCGCCACCCCAGGCGATGTAGAGCGCGTCGGCGTCGGCACCGCCACTCCCGACCCCACCGGTGAACTCGGCCATCTGGTTCTCCAGCGAGCGGATGAAGGCCCCTTCGAAACCGCTCTCGCTGCCGTCGATGAGCGCGCCGCCATAGGCGTAGTTGTTGCCGCCGTTGCGGGAAATCTCCGAGCTTGCCCCGGACAGCCCCAGATCATCGCTCAGGTATTCGTGCCACACCGGGCCATTGGAGAAGCGCCCGTTACCACCGTATCCAATGGCCGGCCCGAGAAGGCTGCCCAGTTGATCCGCGACGTTGCCGGTGTCGGAGAGGCTGTCGCCGAAGACGTAGACGTCCGAGAACGTCGGGGCGGCCATGCTCGTTCCTGCCATGCCAAGCGCGAGAACGGCCCCGCTGGCGACAGCGGCTACCCGTTTGCCCTGTTGAATTGCTGCCATGCGAACTTCTCCTGGTCTTATGTGGTTGTTGTAGAGTCGCGGGCATCAGGACAGCAATGTGTGTGCCAGCCAACATAGACGCCCCTTCCGGTGCGGGCTCGCGCCCTGTCGCGCGGATGCGACATTGCCAGCCGGATTCAGGAATGTAAAGTTTCCGAACAGGTTCGTGTCCCGAAAGATACCTCACCCATCAAGGCCTGCAGCACAGATGTCAGCCTGTTTTACATGTCGCGCTTCCGTGACATCCGGGCGCGGAAAAGCGACATGCCCCGTTTCCTTATTCGGTTTTCGAAAATCACCATGGGCAGTCACTTATGGTTTCGGCTGGACTTCCTGGCACACGGGTTGCAGTGCATGCACTGAATCCACAGAAGCAGAATTGTTAAGGTGCGCGGTATGAACCAGAACACTCCCAGGAAGATCTCCGCTGCCGCGTCGGCGGCACTTGGGCTTTCCTTCGCCGCGATGGTGGGTACTGCCGGGGCAAGTCAGTTAGAGCTCGGGTTTGCAACGGAATTTGGCGTTGAGAGCGGGACTGTGTCTCACCAGGCGTTTGATTCCGTTGCTTTTCAGCCGAACGAGAGTCCCGTGAACATCTCCGGAAACCTTGGTTTCTCCAACCATTTCAATGGCGCAATCCTCATCGGACTCATGCCCGCCGGCTCCCACGAGCAGTCGACACTCGGGCAGATGGATGATGATGGTAACCCCGGGCAGGTTGGAGCGTTCGGGTACTTTGGCGGCCAGAGTGACCGTAGCACTCGCATTACACCGTCCGATGGCTGGAATGACCTGGCGCAGGATCCTTCGTTCACGGGTGAGGCTACAGACTACGCTTTCGACCTTCAGGTGGATGGGAGTTCCATTTCCATGAGCCTGGGTGATGGCCTGTTCGAGGATGATCTGGACTACAGTGATGACTTCTCGGATGGCGCCTATCTGACCATCTCCGCTTATGCGGAAGAGGGGGGGGTCTCCGGGTTTACCGAAGGGGTTGCGACTCAGGATCTCGACAATGGTGAAGTGCCGGTGCCTGGCGCCCTGGCCCTGTTCGGTGCCGGTCTGCTCGGCCTTGGTGTGATCGTGCGGCGTCGCAACGCGGTCTAACGCCTCAGTGAGGTTTCAGAAAAGCCCTGCTCTCAAGCAGGGCTTTTTTCGTTGCCCGGCCCTGGTGGGGTGCTGACGTCTGTGGCCGGAGACGGTTTGCAGTCAGGCAATGGTGCTGGTGTCGCGAAACTTTACAGGTCGTTGGCTGAGCAGCAATAAAGCTCGTCACGGCGGAGGCGGGCGATTATCATAACCATGAATCGTCCTCTGCGATTGTCCGGCCAGGAGCGTGGATCGTGTCAGGGATTGCCAACGCGTCATGAATGGATCCACCGTCAATGAACGGCCGGAGTACGCCCGTCACCCTGGTCACGCCACTCCGCAGCACAGCGAATCCGGTGCCGAACCGGGCTCCCGGCTCGTGGCCCTGCTCGGGATGCCGCGGTCGGGTACCACCTGGGTGGCGAAGCTCATGGATAGCCATCCCGACGTTGCTTACCGCCACGAGCCGGAGAGTGGCGGGCGTCTCGCACACCTGCCGCAGTTGATGGAGCAGGATGCGCCGGGCGCGCAGGTGGACGCGCTGCGTCGCTTCGGCGAGTCGCTGTGGAACTGCCGCGATCCCCGCGTCTGTGGCAAGACGCCGCTGTTTCGCAAGCACCACCTGGGTGGTGTTCGCCATCTGGCGCTGTCACTTGGCGTGCTGGCAAGCAAGGCGCCGATGCGTGCCGTGCGGCGCATGCCGCTTCCGTACTTTCCGGATTACTCTGTGGGCAGTCCCGTGCTGGTCTGGAAGTCCGTGGTCTCCAGCGCACGGTTGCCGGCGTTGCTCCAGGCCCTGCCCGAGGCCCGCCCGGTATTGCTATTGCGCCACCCCTGCGGCCAGGTCGGGTCGGTGCTGCGGGGTGAGAACGCGCAGTATTTCGGCGGCGGCTACCAGCCCAGTGAAGATGACGGCGTCTTTGAAGCAATGATGGGCGGCACTGTTGCCACCGAGCACGGTCTGTCCATGGAGTACGTCAGGGGGCTCGGGGCTGCGGAGCGCCTGGCGTGGCTCTGGGTGTTGTTCAATGAGACGGCATATCGCGCCGCCGTGCAGGACCCCCGCTGCCTGGTGGTGCGTTACGAGGATGTCTGCGCGGAGCCCGAAGCGAAGGCCGAGGAGTTGCTGAGCTGGTGCGGTCTGTCCATGCACGCACAGAGTCGGGCGTTTGTGCGCGAAAGTACCGGTGGTGATGCCTCGGGGTACTATGGCGTCTACCGTGATCCGCTGAAGGCGGCCGAGAAGTGGCGCGAGGAGCTCCCGGCGGAGACGGTGGATACTGTCCGGGATATCGTGCAGCGCGCCCGGGTCGGGAGCCTGTACGACTTCTGAGTGCGCCCCGGAACTCGTTCCTGGCCTGTGGCGCTGGCTCGCCGGGCCGTAGTTGGAGTCAATGGATGCGTGTCTCCGTTGTAATTCCCGTGTTCAACGGGATGCCGCATATTCCGGAAGCGATCGACAGCGTGCTGCGGCAACGCCACGACGACCTGGAAGTGCTTGTGATTGACGACGGATCGAATGATGGCACCCGAAAGGCGGTCAGTGCCTACGGTGCGCCCGTGGTCTTGCTGTCGACGGATGCGCCCCGCAGCGGCCCGGCCGCGGCACGCAACGTCGGTCTGCGGGCGGCTACCGGTGACCTGATTGCGTTCCTGGACGCCGACGACGTCTGGCTCGGTAACAAGCTTGCAGAGCAGGTGGCGTACATGTCGGGCCACCCCGAGGTCGGGTTGGTCTCGACCAACAGCCGCTACTGGCGTCCGCGTCCGGACGGCACCTATCCGTCACCGGATGAGGCGGCAGCATGGGCGGACGCCTCGGCAGTGAGCGGCGACGGCGGCCTCTCCGGCTGGCTCTATTACGAGATTCTGCTCAAGCCGTCCACGGTGTGGACCAGTACGGTGCTCATGCACCGCTGGTTACTGGACAAAGTGGGACTGTTCAACGAATCGTTGCGACTTGGGCAGGATTACGACTATTGGCTGCGGGCGTCCCGGCACACCCCCATCCATCGGTTGCCCGGCTGCCATGCGCTGTATCGCCAGCATGAGGATAATTCCACCGGCCGGCCGCGACCGGTCAATTTCGAGCTGCAGATATTCGACTCGGCCATGCGCCGTTGGGGGCGCCTTGGCCCGGACGGGCGCAGCGTGCCCCGCAACGCGGTGCGGGAGCGGTATCACCGGCTGAACTTCCGCATGGGATATCACCATTACTGGCGGGGAGACCCCGGTGTCGCCATGCGCTCGTTTGCAGCCGCGTTGCGCTGGCGGCCCCATGCGCCGAAGACGTGGGCCTACCTCATGGCGTCGTCCGCCAAGCGCATCAAGCGGGGCGGTGCGTCAGCGGGGCTGGAAACCCGGGCCGAGTAGCCCCGGGCGGGTGCGAGAACAAGACGACACAGGGCTTCGCGTTGTCATCACTAGCGCAAAAAATGACCAGCGGTGCGTTCTGGATGGTGCTCGTGCGCTTCCTCGAACGCAACGTCGGCCTGATCAGCACGCTGATTCTTGCCAGGCTCCTGGTACCGGAGGACTTCGGCCTGGTCGCCATGGCCATGGTCTTCTTTCAGTTTCTCAAGCTCTTCGCCCAGTTCGGGCTGCAGAATGCGCTGATCCGTTTTCAGGACGCCGACCGCTCCTACTACGACACCGCCTGGACACTGATCCTGCTGATGAAATCCGGTGTTGCGCTGGCACTGGTGCTGAGTGCGCCGTTCATAGCGGCGTTCTTCGACGAGCCCCGCGTGCAGCCCATCATCTACGTGCTCGCGGGCATGGCGCTGATCGAGGGCACCAAGAACGTCGCCATCGTCGATCTGATGAAGAAGTTCCAGTTTCGGCGTTATTTCGCCTACTCATTGAGCAAGAAAGTTGCCGCCTTCACTGTCACGGTCAGCGTTGCCCTGATCTACCAGAATTACTGGGCGCTGGTGGCGGGCAATGTCGCCGGCGCGGTGGCCGGGTTCATCCTCAGTTACACCATGGTGGCCTACCGCCCATGGTTCTCCCTGGAGCGAACAGGCAAGATCTTCCGCTTCTCGTCGTGGCTGTTCGTGAACAACGTCGCCCAGTTCATTCGTGACCGCGGCACCGACCTGATCATCGGGCGCATGGCCGGAGCAGCCCCCATGGGGACCTACCGCGTTGCTTTCGAGATCTCCAACCTGCCCACGTCCGAGATCTATGCGCCCCTCATGCGCGCCTTCTTCCCCGGCTTCGCCAGCATTGCCCACGACCGCGAGCGCCTCCGCCGGGTGTACCTGGACTCCCAGGCCGTGATCGCGACGCTCACCGTGCCGGCCGGCATTGGCATCGTGATACTGGCTGAGCCGGTGGTCTGGACGCTGCTTGGCGCCAACTGGCTGGTGGCCATCCCGCTGATTCAGGTGCTCGGACTCTATGGCGTGGGGCAGGTGCTCCACGGCAACCGCGCGGGGCTGTTCATGGCGTTGGGGCAGCCGCACTGGATCAGCCTGATCACAGCCATCGATGCCGCGGTGACGCTGCCCTTGATGGCGTGGCTGCTTGCGGCCGGGTACGGCATCGAAGTGGCCGTCTGGGCCAAGATTGTCGGGTCGCTGGTGGCGGCCCCGTTGGGCATTGCGTTGGTGCTGAGCCGGCTCGGGATCAGCCTGTGGACGTTTGCCGCCATCTTCGTGCGCCCCGCACTGGCGACCGCTGCCATGGCCGCACTGCTGCTGTGGGCGTTTGGTGCTCATCGCAGCGCGGACGGGGCCGTTGATGCGCTCACATCCCTGGCCGTGGCGGTGCCCGCGGGTGCAGTCGCCTACGGTCTGACCGTGCTGGCGCTATGGCTGTTGAGTGGCCGACCTGCTGGTGCCGAGACGCGCATCCTCGGGATGGTGGGGCCCGCCGCCAGAAAACTGCTTGCCGGGGGCACATCCCGAGCATCAAAGGTGGCAGAACGTGACTGAAGACAACTACACCGAGGAACAACGGCAGACGCTTCGCGAGGCCAAGGGCAACTGGGACGTGTTTCCCGTGAGCCGGATCGTCGAGATGGAAACCCGCGCCCGGGCATGGCGTGATGCGCTGCAGGACGTATCCAGGCCGTGGCTGTGCTGGAACGTGGATCCGGACTGGTGCCGTGTACAGCAGCGCCTGGTCAAGGCCGTGGGCTGGACCCCCGTGGTGAGCGGTGATCCGCGCTCCGGTGAGCCGCCACTGGAAGAGGGCGCCGTGCGGGTCGATTTCAACGCGGGATTCGACTATCCCATCATGCACTTCCTGTTTCCCGTGGAGTTCGCCCACCTGTTCACCGAGCGGCTGGCATTCTGGCACTCGGATCTGTTGATTCGCAGGCCGGTCATGGAGGACCTGGCACGCCGGTTCGAGGCGCTGCCCGACGGGCACGTCAGCGCCGTGGATGCGCGCCGCCCCTGGTACAAGCGCTGGTACGGGAAGCGCGACCGGTTCTGGGAGCTGGTGGCCTGCACCACGGCGGGTGCGAGCCGCAGCCAGTTCCAGCGTGGCGCCGGGTGGTGGCGGAACGTCTGGCGCCATCCGAACTGCCCCGAATCCCTGCGCACGAAGCTTCAGCGCCGGTACGACTACGACCACGGCGCAGGCGTTCTGGCGTGGCACGAGGTGCACGGGGGGCCGGTGCACCCGATCGATCTGGAACTGGTCAGGGAGGGCCACTGCACGCGCATCGGCCGCCCCGACTACGTGCCCCAGTCGCCCCAGGATGACCGCCGCGACCTGAGCAAGGACCTGTCCTACAACTACGATCTGGAACAAGTCTGCGAGGAGCTCGAGTTGAAGGAGTTTCTCTAGAGTGAAGCGCGTCCGGGGAGGAGCACGCCATGTCTGACGCCATACTGGTCTCCGGCCCCCTGAGACCGGCCGTGCCGGAGGGCTGGTCGGCAACCGAGCTGGCGCCCGGGCGGTATCTGCTGGTGCGCACCGGATTGCCCGTTCAGCCCCGCGTCTACCGTGGTGTGACCAAGACCGTGGTGGTCCTGGGTGAGCCCCATATCAATCCTGCCGCCGAGGCGCTGCTCCGCTCCGATGCGTTTCCGGGCACCACGGCCGGGGCGCTTGGGGAGTGGAGCGAGGGGTATACCGGGCACTTCGCCGTACTCGCGATTCACCACGACAGCGGCGCGGTGGTCTACGTCACCGACCTCATGGAGGCCATTCCCGTTTACCGCGCGGAGCTGGGGGAGAGCGTCGTCGTCGGCACGCACGTGGACGCCGTGGCCCAGGTCGCCGGTCGGGATTCGGTGGACCCGGCATCGGTGCTGGATTTCCTGATTTCCGGGACCATCGCGCCGCCGGCCACCTGGTTCCAGGGCGTTGCGGTGGCCGCCGCGGCTGCCGTGGCGGTCGCCGAACCGGGCTCCCATTGGCGCGAGCAGCTCTACTGGACGCCGGACGAGGCCGCCCGGGCGCCGTTCGCCTCGTTGGCCGAGGCAGCCGAAGCCCTGGCAGCCCTCATGGACGACAACGTCCGCCTGGCGCTGGATGGTCGCGAGCGCGCGGGTGCCCTGGTCAGCGGCGGCGAGGACTCCCGGGTGATCGTCGGTTTGGCGAAACGCCACCGGGAGCAGCTCGACGGCGTGACCTTTCTCGAGCGCATGAACCGTGAGGGCCGGCTCGCACGCTCGGCCATGAAAGCCCTCGGCTGCTCGGTCCGCCTGTGCCCCCGTGAGCGCGATTACTATCTTCGCCACCTTCCCCTGCGGCGTGCGCTGGTCGGGTCAGGGCTGGACGTCCGCCACACTCATGCCGTCAACCTGCTGCCCACCGGAGAGTGGGACGTGGTCCTGGGCGGACTTTTCGCCGACACCCTGTTCAAGGCGGACAAGGCGCGCTACGAACCGGCCCGGCACGTCCGCAATGTCCGGGTCTCGAAGAATCGCCTGTCGCCGGACCAGGGGTTTGGCTGGCCGAGATCAGCGGCACCGGAACTGTTCAAGCCAGAGCTGTTCGATGAGGTGGAGAGTCGCCGGCGACGTCATTTCGACGCGTTGCAGCAGCACCGGCCCGGCAGCGCCTACGGGTGGCGCACGGTCTGGCCTGCCGGGGCGTGCCATGGTTCCCTGCCACACTTTGCCGCCTGTCGCCGCCTGGTGAACATGCAGGAGCCGTTTGCTTACAACAACACCGTGGCTTTCGCTGCATCGTTGCCTGATGCCATGAAGCTGGAAGGCGAGCTCTACCGTCGCGCGTTTACCCGCGCCATGGGCCTCTCCGGGTGGATCCCGAGAATTTCGGGGCGTGTGCCCCGACTCGGTTTCTACCCGAATATCGTCTGCACCGTCGGCTTCGCTGCCTGGGCCAAGACCGTCGATCGCCTCAAGGGTGGTGACGGCGCCTGGGAGGGGCCATGGCCCAGTTTCAGCTACCTCATGAACAATGTGCTTGACCGCGCGTCGTTGTCCATGGACCAGGGGGCGTTCGGCGCGGCTATCCCGGGCGTGTTCCGGGAACAGCCGGACGTGGATGCGCTCCTGTCCGATCGCCGCATGGACAACTTCGCCAAGCACCGGCTGCTGCAGTTGATTGCCGCTCCCGATTCTTCCGGGATTGGCTAGACTTCAGTCAGTGTGAGCAGTGCGGGCGGCCACAGTGCCGGGGAGGAGCAGTCGTGATGAGGCGTTGTGTCCGCGGGGGCGTGATGGCCGCACTGCTTGCCGCGGTGCTGTTGCCGGTTTCAGTGGTTGCCGATACCGAGCCGCCGGCGCTGTTCCTTACCTGGCAGACCGATCCAACCACCACCATGGTGATCGACTGGCATACCGAACCAGGAGATGACCCTGGCAAGCTCAGGTATCGGCCCGCGGAATCCGGCGACTGGCGCAGCGATGTGCCTGAGCGCCACGCGTTTCCCTTCTCCGAGCGCACCATTCAGCGAGTGGCGCTGGATGGGTTGGAGCCAGGTACCGAGTATGTTTTCCAGGTTGGCGATTTCTCGCGGGAGTACCGTTTCAGAACGCTCCTCGAGCGCCTCGATGGCTCAATGACCTTCGCCACCGGTGGCGATACTCGCCACACTCAGGAGATGATGGAGCGTACCAATCGAGTGGTCATGGAGCATGACCCCGAGTTCATCGTCTGGGGCGGTGACCTGGCGTATGCCGATGGTCGCTCCCGCAATGCGTACCGCTGGTACAGCTGGTTCGACGCCATCCGCAATACCCTGATCACCGACGATGGCCGCGTAGTCCCCATCGTGGTCGCCATTGGCAATCACGAAATGCGAAGCCACGAGGGCGGCTTGTTCTGGTACGACTTTGATGGTTACGAGCAGACAGACGACTGGCGCGCGCGTTATGCCCCGTATTTCTTCGGGCTGTTCGCGTTTCCGGGGCAGCCGGGATACGGCGTGCTCGATATCGGAGACCACACCAGCCTCGTGATACTGGACTCAAACCATGCCAACCCCGTCACCGGTGACCAGCGGGACTGGCTGGAGGCTACACTCGATGAACGAGAGGGGCGCGCCCACGTGATCCCGTTCTATCATGTCCCCGCGTACCCGTCAGTGCGCCGTTACAACCAACGGACCAGCCGTGAGATTCGTGAGCAATGGGTCACTCTGTTTGACGAGTACCGGATCGAGATCGCTTTCGAAAACCACGATCACGCCTATAAACGCACCCCGCCCATGCGTGCCAGCGACTACCATCCGCGGGGAGCCATCTATTTCGGTGATGGCGCCTGGGGTGTGGAGACGCGCGAAGTCCATGACCCCGACCGTGTGCGCCACCTGTTCGACGCTCGCGCCGAACGCCACGCCATCATCGTCACCCTCGAGGATGAGCAGCGCCACATCGCCGTGTATTCGGAACACGGTGAGCTGATCGACGAGCTGAGGCAGGAGCTCATCAGGTAGAGGGTCTGTGATCGAAAATCGTAGCCCCGCTCTCCGCTGTGCACAACGAATCGATCTGCAATCCTTCTTCTTGTCGACTATGCTCTCCCTATTACCGTTTTTTTACGCTTTTAAGTCGTTTCATCAGAAGGGTGTGTCATGCCGGCAGCCGGGGACCGAATAATCAGTTGCGCGTTTCGCCGGAGTGCTTTCGCAAGGTCTTGGGGTGTGAGCTACTGATGAATCACTATAATCTCATCAAACATCTTAAAGAGGTTTTTTGGGACCTGAATCGCAAAACGAAACGGCAGCGGCTCTCTGTAACCTACGGCCTTAAGGGGGGTTTTCTCGTCCAATGGTTCCCGAGCAGCGTCGTTGCCCGCACCTACAGTCAGGCCGCGAAAATGGGTGGCGCCAGACGCAATTCGGTGGGTTGGGGATAGTAGGGAGTGGCCGCGGGCCGGGCTGAACTGGACTATCGGCGGTGACTGGGATAAGGAGCTGATTCAGGTTAGACCTTCGATATTCGACTCGTGCCCGGAGACGACCAAGAAGTGGATGATTCACGAGACCGTAAGAGGCCTGTTTATTGATGGTTTGGAGTATCAGGAAACGCCGCAGTATCGCTGGATGATGGAGCGTGTGCTTAGTGCACCACCTGAGCCCAACTGGGGGTGTGGGTCGACCGAGGAAGTGCACGACTACTTTGAGGTCCTGATCGCCACATTTCAGTCGATGAAGACCAAAGGCTACCTAGACCAATCCCAGCTTCATGGTAAGGACGTAAAAAAAGCCGATGACGAAATCCCGGTGTACGTAACCCGAAGTGGTGAGCTCTGCCAAGGGAATGCTGGTAACCACAGAATTAAAATGGCTGAGATATTAGGGGTGGAGAGAGTTCCGGTTATTTTCTGGGGGATTCACACCGTGTGGGTGGAAAAGCTATCCAACCGCTTTGATATGCCGCCCCGGGAGTCTGTGTTGTTTTGGGTTCAGGGTTCTGACTTTGATTGATCATGATGGTTCTCTGGTGAGTGGTCTTGATTGGTCAGAGGGGTGGCAGGGGGTCTGGTTTTCTGTGAGAGGTTGACCAGCTGACTTGGTGGGTCATTTTCGATAACAAACACAACTGGATGAGGGGTGTGATGAGAGAAAGAGCGGATGAGGTCGTTCGTTATGTCAGGAATTGGAGAAAGGCGCGGTCGGAATATGAAATGGTGATTGAAAACAATAAGGAGTGTCATCCAACAACAAGGAAAGAACGCGAAGATGTCCGTGCCTACGCTAAGGACGTACTAGGCTCGTTGAGGTATACGCCTTGGCTTTACGTTTTTACAGCGTATCGTGGCGAGTTCAAGGAGGGTTGGATTCCTCCGGACTTTTATCGTGAGACCCTGCCCCTGATAAATACCGGATATCGCCAGGTGGCGAACGCGAAAACACTTAGCTCTCGGGTGCTTAGTACTTCTGCAATTCCGGACGAGGTCTACCTTTTGGGTGGGCGGTGGTTTGATAAGACGCTTCAGGAGTTGGGTCGAGCGGATGTGGAAGACAAGCTCTTGAATTCGGGGGGTAAGTATTTTGTTAAAATGGAAGAGTCAAGCGGTGGAAAGAATGTTTTTCTTTTTGACCCAATGAAGATGACTGTCGCGGGTTTGGAGGGGGTTGGGAACTTTGTTGTTCAGAGGGGTGTAGATCAGCACCAGTTCTTTGACCAATTCTCTCCCGGTTCTCTCGGAACAATCAGGATTCTGACGGGGATTCCTAGAGCTTCTAAGCCGAGGTGTCTGGAGGTCCATCTCAGGGTTGGGAGAGAGGGTCATCAAATCTACACGGCGGCAGGTGGAATCATGATACCTGTTGATAAGGATACGGGTGTTTTAGGAGAGTACGCATCTGACCGTTACTGGAAATTTTGCACTCGGCACCCTGATACCGGAGCGTCTTTCTTTGGGAAAAAAATACCGAATCTCGAGAATGCCGTGTCGCTCTGCGAAGAGCTTCACAACAAGGTGTCGCAGTTCGCGATAATTGGATGGGATGTGGCAATCGACAGGGATGGAGAAACGAAGGTTCTGGAGTGGAACGCTCGAGATCCGGGGATAAAGTTCTGTGAGCCTGCCCTGGGGCCGTGCTTTCGAGAGATGGATCTTCCAGGAATTCTTAAGTCCGCACGAGGAGGTGTCGGTTCCCAAAGAAAAGCTAGCTGAGGACTACTGAAAGGGCGGGCGTCTGGAATACGCAACTTTTCTGGTGCGCGCCGTCGATGAGAGTAGTGGGAACCCATCCAGTGTCGGGTGGCGCTGGCAATATTATCCGAACGTCCGCCTTAGTTTTTTCCTGATGGCCCAGAACAATCGGCGAGGCGTTCGGGTGCGGTAGCGCAGTCTGGTTTTCAGCGGTACGCGGTAACCCATGCCGCCGCGGATGCTAACGATGCATGGGGTACAGGTACCGCACTGAGACCCATCCTTCAACGGGGAGTGGCAGAACCACGTCTCCTCCATAAGCGGCAAGAATCCGTGCTCCGCGGCTTGTGTGTGCATTTCCCGTTTTGAGACGTCGATGATGGGGAAAGTGAATCTGGAAAATACCGTATGCTCTGGAGTCCCCTGGTGTTTCCCGGAGATTCGGTAGCTGGCTCCGAAGGGGGTTTCGAATGGTTCCAGCATCCCGTCCAAGATGACGCTGAGGCTATCGTACTTCTGAGCGGTTAGCTCTATGCCATCCAGCCCCTGTTGCTGGATATACGACGACAGTGGGTAATATTGCCACCCGCTGTGTCGTCGGCGTCGAATGTCAGCCAAGGCGTCGTGGATCTCCGGATTGTTCCGCATTGCTCCCATGTCGTGGACTTCCAGCTCCGCAATCCTGCCTGGGAATCGGGACTCGTCGGCGTTGACGGCGTCCCGGATGCGGCGCATCACCTCAAGCTCCCGCTCAACGGACTTTCGCCCAGGATCGTATAGATAGTGAGGTTGAACCGTTACCGAGTAGCTCCTGGTGAGGCTAAGTACCCTGTACGTCGAGTCCCACCCACCCGTCCATAGAACCATTGGTTTGATCTGACGGTTGTCGAGCATCCGTTGTCTCTCACTGATTTTACTTCGGGGGCGCGCCTGAACTGGTACTAGTGTTACTTCAGTATAGGTGGATTACTGGATTAAGCGGTGTGAGAGGGAAAGTTGCTTTCGAACGACATGAAGCTTCGATATGTCTCGTTCTTTAGACATGGCGAGCCCCTTCGGGCCGCATTACAATACTGTTACAGCTTGCGTCGTCTCTTGCCTGCAGGCTGTTTCAGCACTTTGAAGTAGTCCGTGGTGTTTGGTGAATGGAAAGGGCTCCGTTTTTGGTTGTCGAGTTCATGGGGATTCCGGGGTCTGGAAAGTCAACTATTGCCTGCGCTCTCTACAAGAGCTTGCGGTCTTCGGGCTACGACATCGACATGCCCAGGAAGTCGGACTATAGAAGACCCCGTAAGAGTTTCCTCTACTTTTTGAGAATGGATCTTCTTTCACTGTTTTACTTTTTTCCGTACAGAGTAAGAAGAATCTACGAGCGGTGGGTCGCCACCGGGTCGTTGCGGTGGTCTCTGAAAAAGGGCTTCACCCGCTCCAGGTATCCGGCCTATCTGGTTGATTACATTAGAAGGAATGGTAGGAAGGTATTCATACTTGAAGAATGGTGTCAACACCAGACGTCGGAGGAAGCTGTTTGCAGCTTCGACGAGCTCGCACTGGAAAGATACTGTGCGAAGCTTTCTGATATAGATATTCCTTCAATTGATGTCGTTTATGTTTTAGTGGAGACAGAAATAGGAAAGGCAAGGGTGAGGATTGAAGGCGAAGGGGGTTGTGAGAGGGAGGGGTTTGTAGATAGGTTTGGTGGTGATTCAGAGGAGTTGTTAAGACGATGGAAAAACGCGTTAGAAGCTTCCGTTTTCCAAATTGAAAAGTCTGGAAAATCTGTTGTCTATGTGTGCGGTTCAGGTGATGTGTCTGAGTCGGTCAGAAAAATTAGAGAGAATATTGATAGGGGTGTTCATCTTTTAGGGCGTGGTGGGAGTCGTCGTGCCTCTTGAGCGAAAAAGGAGGGCAACCTTGTTCGCCCGAACTTGTGTGAAGCGGCACCCATAGGTCATGTTGAGTGTTTCGTGATTATGTAGGAGGATAACAGCATAAGAAGAGATAGGGGTGCGGGGCTGTTGATGTCAACGTTCCATTTCATTGGCGGGGACAGGAAAGCTCGAGAACTGGTTCGCGCGATACGACAGCGCGGTGGACAGGCTGCAGAGTTGAAGCTCTATCCGTTTACGGCCTGGTTTCATTTCATGAGGCCGGGGGGCGCCTCCGGCGGTGATGTGGCCGTCATCAGGTACTTGAATGATCATCCCTCATTAGTTGTCAGCCTTCTGAAACCTGTTGGCGACATTCTGACCGTTACGGTCTTTAAGTTGAGACGTGTTCGGGTGTTTTGGTTATGTCACAACCTGGATCGGGAAACGGAGAAGTATTGGCCTTTGGTGAGCCGGTTCCGGAGGCGAATATGGGAGCGTGTGAGCGAGAGGATTCTTGTAACGGACCCGTTGCTCATGGATGCGGCCAACACGGTATTTTACAGAGTCAGGCACAAGGTGGCTCCAATTACACTCGGCCTTCTTCCCAAGGATAAACGTTTTAACCGAAAAGAGGCTGAGCGAGAAGCACGGGAGTTTCTCCGCAGTGGCGGCGTTACCGAGGATGGTCGAAGACGCACTCTCAATATCCTCTGTGCAGGGGTTTCTGGTAAGAAGTATCTCCACTTCGATCTCCTTCCCCAGCTCGAGCGGGGGTTGAGAGAGGCTGGATGGGAGCCGCGAATCCTTGTCGTGACCCGCTTTCAGAAAGGGGGTGTATGGTCCAGAGGGAAGGATTATTCCGGGTTCATTGAGTGGTGTGATCGTGCCGAGTCAGTACTGTTGTTGCGTGATTATATTGATATCGATGAACAGGAGTGGGCGGATGATATCGATCTCGTCTGGCGTTCGATGTCGGATTGGTCGTTTGCGTTTACGCTGCTTAACGCGTCTGCTGCCGGCATTCCCATTCTAAGCTACCAGAGTGGGGCCATGGGGTTGATTGTCGAGAAGGCTGGTCTCGGGGCGTCGATCTCTTGGGACTTTTGTGATCTCGACGAGAAAGTAAAGGCCGCTTTGGCTGTTCCAGAAACAAATTTCCAGGTGTTTCTCGAGAAGAGGTCGTGGGATAACGCTGCGCGTGTACTGATGAGCTTTTCCTGAACTGCTGGAAAGATGTCTATTAGCAGGTCGTATAGTTCGGTGTTGGCGCCGGGCGAGGGTTGAGGCCTCAGAGTGGAGCGGTCTCGATGCCGTCGATATAGTCGTCTACGAGCATCGTCTCGACTGATACAGGTGACTGGTCGATTCTCTTGAGGTGTTGATCGCCCGGCGCGTTTACGTCTTTTTTCCAGTATGCCGGAGCCTCGTTGAGAGCCCAGCTCGCGTAGGTCACTGTCAGCTCGATGACCAGAGGGGTGTGGTCCGTGTCAACGACGAAATCGAGGGCGATGGTCTGTGAGTCGAGGGCTTCGCTCAGTTCGAACGCGATGGACAGCATTCGTGGGTCGATCGAATCCGACGCCCAGTCGATCAGGCCGCTCCCGCTGGCGCGGAAATCATTCTCACGCACGCGCCTGCGGAATGCGAAGGCGCGGTCTCTTATCACGGCAACACGGGTGTCGTGCGTATTCTCCGGGATGAATTCCTGAATGAGGGCGTAACCGTAATGGAAGTAGTCACGGCGATCGGGCAGATCCGGATTGATGCCTTTCAATGCAGAGAGGGAACGTCGCAATCGGCGAAGCGCTTCGTGGTGCGGTTTGTCCGTCTGCCTTGGGAGACGGTGAAGACCTCTTCGGAACACGGCCTTGAGTACCGACTCGGCATGCTGCTGGTCCCGGAGCAGCATGACGTTACGGCTTTGCACCCCTGACGTCAGCTTGAGCACCTTGGGGTAATCGGTGGAGCGGGCGAAGGCAAGAGCGGATGCTTCGTCGTAAAAGACCCACGTTTCGGGGTGAGGGATGTCGAGCGCCCGGAACATCTCCGTCTGAGCGATCTTGTCTTCGAAATGCCAACGGGTGTTCCAGGACGGAAAGACAGGGAGGCGTAGCCCGTGTTCAATCGCGTGGAGGATCGGCATGGCACGTTCCCGATCCGCACGGGATGGCCGTGGTCTCCACATAAAGCCGTCACAGCGGCGTAGTTCGGTGTAGAAGTCTCTGCTGGCCACGTCGACCGTCACTGGTTCGTGGCCCCGTTCCTGAATGCGGTGTTTCCAGACATCAGAGTATGACTGAATCCTGCCGTTAGCGTGCACGACATGATCAGGCTGGATAGCTATGCGCAGTGGCATCTGGCGTTCCCTGCTCGAAAGACTAATGAGTTCCCGTCACCTTTGGTGACCGAGCGGAGTTCTCGAAGTGTCCGGACCGCACCCGTTTCGCGTCCGAAATTACATGGTGGTGCTCGAAGAAACGCGCTACACGACGGTCAAGCAGTGCCGGCTCATGCGCCTGCATGAGATTGGGATTCGCAATGCTTGCGCAGCCTTCCAGAATCTTGGGGCCCTGTTCAGTAATGAGCACATCCCATCCACACATGCGCAGGCCGGGGATCGCTTCGCTGAACGTGGTGATCAAGTCGCAGGTTTCTTTCCAGTAGGGCACCTGTGTCCCGGCGATCGGGGCGCCGGAGTCCGGGTGGTGGTCCAGGGCGGCTCGGCAATCCGTCTGGGCGTTATGTTTCGCCGTCGACAGGACGCCCGTATCAAGGTCAACGGCCGCGGACAGGCCGCCGCGCTTGAAGTTGTCAAGGGGCGCGGTCTTGTCGGTGCCGATGCGCTGGGCGGCGGCTGCAACGAAGAATCGGCCAGTGTCCACGTCTTTCAGTGCCAGCACCTTGATGGTATTGCTGCTGTGCCGGTAGATAGCGCTGGCGTATGCGTGCTGGGCGAGTGCCGCCTCGACGAGGAATACCCGCTCCTTCGCGATATCCCTCGGAATCTGCGCGGGGGTGTCGACGCGCTGTACGCCGGCGCCACCCCGGCCGCTGATCGGTTTCATGTACACCGGGCCCGCCTCCACGGCCGCTTCCAGAGAGTCGTAGTCAGCCAGTGCGGTGAACTCCGGGCCGTCCAGGAAACCGATGGCGGTGGGCAGATGCGCATTGAGTCCGAGAGCCTTCATCAAGGCGTGGAAGTTGATCTTGTTGGCGACGAAGTGCTTGACCTCTTCCGGGTTGATCTGGCGAAACCGGTGCTCGATTTCCCAGTCGCTCAGAAAACAGTCCAGTGGATATTGGTGCAGCGGGTAAAGGCGCGCACGCTGCGAGAAGAACCCCTTGAGCAGCAGCGATGGATGCTGAAACGGGCGCGGATGTGAGCGTTCCCACTCCATCCACAGGAACTCCGTCCATTTTTGCCCCAGCGTCGCCCGGCTGACTGCGGAGATCCCGCTCTTCGTGATTGCTTTGACGCTAGCCATGATCGCGATGTCCCTCCGCAGGGTGATGGAGCCGAAGTCTCAGGCTGTACCGCTGGGTGCCGTATCCGTTGGTCGTCTCCGGTGTGGCACGGTTACCTGCTGCGGGACGGCGGCTTTGGCTCTCGCAGCCTGAATGTCATCCAGTTCCCGCCGCATGATGACCGCGGCGGCGCCCATGGCGAAGAACAGGTCGAAATAGCCGAGGCTCAGGAATGCGCCGGAGATCAGGTAACCGATCAATCCCAGTAACAGCGCAGTGGCCCATTCGCTGATCCAGTAGGTTTCCGGTCGCAGTCGTCCCTGGCGGCGTAGTCGCAGCATTGTGAAAATGGAGAAGAGAATGAAACTCAGCCACAGGAACAGCCCGACAAAGCCCAGTTCGCCGAGCACCTGGAAATAGATGCTGTGAGCCGCGCGCGAGCTGCCCTGCGGGTCAGGTTCATTGCTATAGCTCTGCCAGAGCTGCGGGTCCAGGCGCTGGGTTCCGAACCCCGTGCCCATCAGCGGGTTCTCGACGGCGATGTTCCATGACACTTCCCATGCTTCGAACCGACCCTGGGCGGAGGCGTCCTCGTCGTAGTTCACCAGGCTTTCGTACTGATTGATCATGCGATCCGGGGCCGCGACGCCGACGACGCCGATCATGAGGAACGCGATGGTGACCATGGTGAGCTTGCGCTTCATGCCCAGGAACAGCAGGGGGAATATGATCGCGAGCCCGACCCACGCGCCGCGGGAGTGCGTGCCGATGATGGAGGCGATCTGCAGCCAGAATACGCCGTACAGGCCCAGGCCGATGACGTGGTGCCACTTGTCGTAGAGCGCGAGCTTGAAGGGGAGTTCGAACTCGCCGCGGTGCACTTGCCTCGCCAGCACGAGCACCAGCGGCAACGTCATTACCATGGCCAGCCCGATGTCGGTGTTACCGCCGATGAACGTCCCCTGGGGGCCGATCACCATCCCGCCAAAGCCGTTCGACAGGGAGTGAATGCCACCTTTCATGCCGTAATAGGCGATGGAGAGCGTGATGATTGCCATCATCGCCATGGTCCGCTGTTTGCCCCAGATCAGCATCATGGTGACGAAGGTCATGAGCACGATCTTGATCCGCTGTTCCCAGAGGCTGAATGCATCACTGGGCAGCCATGCGAAGTAGGTGGTAATCGTAAAATGCAGGGTGAACAGTGCGAGGACCACGGTCTCCCGGGTGAGGGGGGGCGCGCGGCGATCCCTGGTAATGACCAGGGCCGCCAGCGTCGCGATACCGACCCCCATCGCCACGGGCATGGTCTGGAGGAAGTTCCAGGCCAGCCGGTGCGGGTTCATCAGGCCGACCCAGTACCACATGATAATGCCGAACCAGGGCCGATAGAGGATCAGCGGGATCGAACCGAAAATGATGATGAAAAAGAAGATGTCACGCATGGTTCGATCCAGTCGGCGTCAATGAGCCCTCATGGCCTGGTGCTGACCCTTTATTGTCTCCAAGGTGGATCAGTGATGCCCTTGAACGGTCCGTTACCGAAGACGATATATCACTTGTCTGTGAAGTGCATCACAAAATGCTGTTTTTCTGCTCCGGGTTCGCCCTGTTCAGTTGGCGGAGCCACTGCTTCAGCGGGCTCCCCCAGACGTGGGCGGCGCCCATTGTTGCCCCCCGGATGCTCCGGGGGTTGAATGCGGCGACGCCCATGCGCAGACGCCGCTGCGGCAGCCAGCGCCGCTTGTACGGGTCGTCGCCGCAGCCGAAATCGATCTCGGCGACGCCGTCGTTGTCCAGCACGTGCCTCAGCATGTGGAAGGTCAGCGCCGTGCCGGGAGACAGGCGCTTGTGCGCCTCGTCGTGTGCGACCTTGAAAATCGTGCAACGGGCACCGCCCACCAGCCAGAGCTGGGCCGCGACGGGCTGATCGCGATAAGTCAGCACGCCAAGCCGCAACGCCCCCGCTGCCGCAGCATTCCGCATGAGCTCGGGCATGAACTGCGGGAACCGCTCCGGCTCTTTCCAGCTCGATGCATAAACGGTCTCGTAGGCGCTGATGCCCCATTCCACGCCGGCCGGTTCGGTAATCAGGTGAAACGTGGGGGCGTCGTCGCGGCACGCTCTGTTCCAGATCTGCCGCAGACTCTTCGAGACATCGCGCACGTAGGTCTCGAACGAGAGACCGCGCACGTCCTCGTACCAGTTGCCGAAATGCCGGAAGGGCTGGGTCCACAGGCCGGCGCTGCGAAAGGCTTGCAGCAGGTCGTCGTAAACGGCTTCGTCGGCGGGAAGGGCGCCAATGCGGAGGTAATCCCAGCGCGGACGCTCTGCGGCGATAGCATGACCGATTGCGGTCAGGCCCGCGGCAATGTCGGTCGCCCCGGCGTCTGCCACCGGCGCAAAGCGCGTGGTAAAGGCGTTGCTGCAGCTATCCAGCTCGCGCAGCGGACGTTGCTCGTCGGGCGTGCGTAGTGGCAGGGCAACCGTGGGCTGTCCGTCGGTTTCCGCGACGTAGATGCGCAGTGCCTGATCGGGGGCCGTGGCGTGATCGATGAAGGTCTGGTACCAGGTGAGGCTGCTGAAGAAGTCGTCCCGGCCTGCGTTCTCGAACAGGGTGCGATGGCTCTGCGGAAGCGCATCCAGATGATCGAAGATCCTCACGTCCATGGTGGCTGGGCTTCCTGTCAGTGCCCCATCGCTGGCGCGGTGTTGAAAGGCTGCAGTGTGTTGCGTGCAAGGCGCACCAGGTACCGCGCCCGGCTCTGGTCCCAGGGCGTGAACCGCGGCAGCTCGTAAGGGCTTGCGCCACGTGGCGCCGCTCCCCAGCTGGTGGAGACGGCGACGGAGAAGCCTGCCTCCCGCACCATGGCGGTATGGGTGCTGGTGTAATCCACGCCGGGTTTGCCGTTGGGGTAGGCAAACAGGCTCACGCGCTCCCCGAGCAGCGCTTCCAGGCGCTCGCGGCTGCCGCCAATCTCGTCTCTGGCCTGTCGATCCGTGACGCGGCTGAGGATGGGGTGTGTCACGGTGTGGGCGCCGATGCCCATGCCGGCCCGGCGCATCGCGAGGAGTTGGTCGCTGGTCATCATCGGGCTGCCGAGCCCCGCCGGCAGGCCCGTGCGCTCGGCGATGGCGTCGGCGGCGTCGGCCCTGCGCTCGGGCTCCATGTACTTGAGCCCTCGCATGATATTGCCAAAGGCGCGCGCTCTCGAGAGCGGCGTGTCCTTCAGTGTGAACAGCCCCAGCTCAAGGTCGGTGAGGTCCAGTTCCCCGTTCGGTGCATGCCGAAGGCTCTCACGAACCGTGTCGTTGAACATCCAGCCGCCGTCCAGGTAGCCGGATGCGATGAAGAACGTGGCGTGCAGCCCGTGTCGGCGCAGAATGGGCAGGGCGACGTCGTGGTTGTCCGCGTAACCGTCGTCAAACGTGATGGCAACGGCGCGGGCGGGCAGTGTGCCCGTGCTCAGGCGCTCCACCGCCTCGTCGAGAGGCAACACGTTGGCGTTCTCGGCCAGCAGGCGCATCTGCCAGTCGAACGATGCTGCCGTGGCTTCGTCGCCCTGCATCGGGTCCGCTTCGGCGAGGACCCGGTGGAAGATCAGGATGGTCAGTTTCGCGCGGCTGCCGCGCGGCGAAAGGCCGGAGAAGAGCAGACGGCTGGACTGGACAAGCATCATGACCTCTCCGCGCATGCCGGTTGTTGGTCCGGGGTGCGGAACCGACTAAAGTGCCCCCTGGCATTGACCGAAGCAGGCAGACACGCATGTGGTGGAGTTTCCTTGAGCGCCTGATATTCCCGCCCACCGGGCCGATTCTGCTGGGGCTGTTCGGTCTCTTGCTGTGGCACCGCCGCCGGGGCCGGGTTCTGGTGGCATTGGCCCTGGTGGTGCTGTACGCCCTCAGCACGCCCCTCGGCAGCTCGCTCCTTGTCGCGCCGCTCGAACGGGCGGAGCCGCTGGACCTTGACGGGGCCGACGCGCCGCGGTCCGGGGTGATCGTCGTGCTTGCCGGCGGGCAGATTCCCCGAGCCCCGGAGTACCAGGGCGATACCATCAACCTCTGGAGCCTCGAGCGTGCACGTTATGCTGCGCGGGTGCATCGCGCACTGGGCCTGCCACTCCTCGTGACCGGCGGCCCGGGCGAGGCGGAGGCGCTGGCGGGCGTGCTGCAAGACGAATTCGGCGTGCCCGTGGAGTGGGTGGACAACACCAGCCGTAACACTCAGGAGAACGCGTTCCGCACCGTGGAGCTGCTGGCGGATGAGCTGCCGACGGAGATCGTGCTGGTGACCAAGGCCCTGCACCTGCCGCGCGCCACGGCGGCATTCCAGCGCGCGGGGGTGGAGGGTGTTACCCGTGCCCCGACGGGCTATTTCCACAGGCCCGATCCGGGAAGGCGCTTTGACGGTTGGGACTTGGTGCCCGATATCCATGGCATGACGCGCAGCTACATGGCCCTGCACGAGTACGTGGGCCGTGTCTGGTACTGGATCCGGTACTGAGCCCGCCCCTGGCCCCGTGAGGGAGTAGCGGCCACGACTCGAATGAGCCGGTCCGCCGGCGCCGCCGCGTTGCCATTCGCTCGGCATTGTCTGTGCTCCACCTGGTTGTTTCTTGTTCTGGCACTCCGTCAACGAGACAGGCCTGTTTCCTGTCGCGTCACCGCGATACATGATTTTCTTGCAAGAGTGTTGCCACGGAGCGTCGGCCCCGTTCAGCGTCATGGTTCGTGGCGCGCTGCCCCGCCTGCCCGACGTGCCGGCATCCCGCATGCCGGCACATGTGTAAAGTATTTCGTCACCGCGCCGTCGACTTCGGAATCAGAAGAAGAACTGCGCCCCCACTGTCAGCACCTGGATATCGTCACGGCCGGTGGAGCTGTCCCCTACATCGTTGAAGTAAAGGTACTGGGCCCGTAAGGACCACTCCCGGGACAGCCGGTACTGGGTGCCGAGGCTGGCGTTCATGACCACATCGGTGGAGCTGTAACGCTCAACTGCCCCCCCGTTGCTGCTACTGCTGCCGGGTTTGAACTCCCGTCGAAGCCGTGTGTCCATCTGCGCGGCGCCGAGGCCCACGTCGACTGACCAGCTCTCGGTGAGGGGCCATCTTGCGATCCCCCTGGCGCCGAAACCGGAGAAGTCGATCACGCTCTCAAGGGCGTCGTTGTTGTCTGCCGAGAACGTGGCGTCGTACTCCCCGAGATCGAAGTAGTTCAGTTCGATGGCAACGTAAGGCCCGATATGCCAGCCGATCCCGAGGATGTACGCGAAGCTTGTGTTCTTGGTACTGGTGGAGCCTGAGATATCGTCATCGTCCGCGATCCGGTCAAGGTCGCGTTCCGCATCACCCAGGTCCACATAGCCCATCCCCGCATCGGCAACGAAGTAGGGTCGAACGTCATCCGTTGTAAGCGCCGCCGCCTGACCGAGTGGCAAAATGACCAGTAGGGGGGCGAGAAGCAGTGTGCGCAGCATGTGACTCTCCCTGTGCCTTGCCGGCACCCCGTTCGGCGCCTGCAGAATACGAGACTACCGCGGATCAGGATCGTGCGGACATGTCAGCAAGTTTTACACACGATGAGGCGGTGTTCCCGATTTCCGGCACAACGCGCGGATATCAAAGGAGTGGCCCGTTACTTGCTTCATGACTGGTAGACTCAGTTGCGACAATGGGAGTGCCGCAATGCAGAAGTTCAAACAGTTGGGAATCGGTGTACTGCTTTCGGCTGCGCTCGTGCTGGCGCCGCTCACGGCATCCGGGAACTTCATGTCCATGAGCGATGAAGACATGGAGCGTTATCAGAACATGTTCCGCACGAACGCCGTCGATAACGGTGGCGACAATACGCCGATCGACGATGATCTCGACAATGGCGGCGGGTCGGGGGGCGACGACGGTAACGTCAGCAACCCTGGTGGCGACAACCCCAATCAGGTTCCCGAGCCCGGGATGCTTGCCCTGTTCGGCATCGGCGCGCTCGGGCTTGCGCTGATGGTGCGCCGGCGCACGCAGCAGTAACCTAGCTTCTGACATCCCCTGCACGGACGCGGTGGTACTTCTGGCAGTGTTCATCCCTGACCCTGTGGTTCGCCCACAGGGTTTTTTTTGCCCACGCTGTCCGTGGGCGTGCTGATACAGTCTGTCGTGGTGGCATCAGGAGCAGGAGAGCCCGTTGGAGGTCTACGCCGAGACACTTGAGGATGCGCGTGAGCGCTGGTTTGCGCTGGAGCACCGGATCGGGCCGCCACCGTTTCTGGGGCTGGCCTGGCAGGAGGCCGTCCGTCAAGTCACGCCTGCCGACGCGGCGCCGGTGGTGCTGTCGGTCTGTGATCGCGGACGGGATCTTGCCATGGCATCCGTCGGGCGCGGGGTAACGCGGCGCGCCAGGGTGATCCGGTCGCGTGTTCTCTGGCTGAACGAGACGGGAGACCCGGAGCTGGACCGGATGCTTGTGGAGCACAACGGCCTTCTCGGCGATGCCGCCCTGGAGGGAGGGGCGCTCCAGGCCATGCTCGCCCACTGTATTACCCGTGCCGGGCGCTGGGACGAGTTCTCCCTCGGGTGGATCGACGCTCACCACTGGAGCGCCCTGGCGCCTGCCATCGAGAGCCTGCCCCTCCGCCCGGTGGTCCGGCAGCGTGTTCCCTACTACTACGTTGATCTGGACGGGCTTGATGGGCTGGATGATTACCTGGCGCGCCTGAGCAGCAATACACGTCAACAGGTCCGCCGTGCCCTGCGTGCATACGGTGGTGCGGAGGCCTTGCGCTACACCGTGGCCGACGGTGTCGATCAGACCATGGCCTGGTTTGACGAGCTGGTCGCCCGACATCAGGCCGAATGGCAGCGTCGCGGGCGTCCCGGCGCCTTTGCGAGTCGCCGGGTGCGGGCATTCCACCACGCATTTCTACCGGCCGCGGCGGCTACGGGGCAGGCGGAGATCGCGCGTATCGAGGCGGATGGCGAGCTGGTCGGATTTCTTTACAACCTCTCCGACGGCCAGACCGTGTTCAACTACCAGAGCGGCCTGGTCTACGACGCTGACAGCAAGCGCAAGCCAGGGATCGTGGCCCACGCACTGGCAGTGGCGGATGCCATCCGGCGCGGACGAGGCCGATACGATCTGCTCATGGGGGCAAGCCAGTACAAGCGCAGCCTGTCCACCGACGGGGGGGAGATGGTCTGGGTCATGCTGCAGCGCCCGCGGCTTCGGTTCCTGCTGGAGCGGGTGTTGCGCAGGCTGCGGGATGGTCGGTAATCGCGGGGTCCCGCCGGCATTCAGGCGCCGGGCAGTGGCACGTCCGGTGCGTCGCCGCGAGCGCGGATCGTGCTGAGGTAGGGGCGACGGTTGGAGAGGAGGATCTCCAGGGAGCCCAGTTCCACGAACACCTGGCTGCCGAGGATCGTCGCGCCCATGCGCTGGTGCGCCCGCAATGAACGTCCGTTATAGGCAGAGATCCGGCTGTAGGTGTGGGTGATGCCGCGGTGGCGCAGGTAGTCGTTGGCGGCCTGCCACAGCCGCATGAACGTCATGCCGCCGCGCTCCCGTGGCTGGATGTAGATATCCACGTCCAGCACGCTGCGACCATCCTCGGGCGGGATCAGGCGGCAGCGGTGGGTGGTTTCCGTGTACGGGGCCCACAGCAGCCAGATGAAGCCGAGCGGGGCCGCCTCGTCGCCGCGGAACGCGGCCAGGCAGACACCGGCGCTCTCGAACCGGGTGCGGATCTCCTCCGGGGAGCGGTCCTGCAGGCCGAGCGCGGGGTCGTCGGCCAGCAGCTGGCGGACCTGGATGCGGCCGGTGTGCCGTGCCACGGTGCCGGTCTGAGGAATGGGCTGCGCGATCAGGTAGTAACGGGCGATACCCAGGCGCGGATGGAGTTTCCGCAGTGCGCCGTTCATGGCCGCAAGAAGGGCATTGCCAATGCCCAGCTCGCGCTTCAAAGCCGTGAAATTGGTGTATACGCTACTCAAACTGTGGGAACGTCCTGTCCGGGCCGCCATTGAATTTGTCATGAGTATCTGGCGTCCGCTGGCCCGCCTGATAACTGCACTAACAGTAGCATGGCGTGGCGATATTGTGAGGCCGGGCGACCGGCGAGGGGGAGGGCTTGAGTCGATCGGAGTTCGAACAGCGCTGGCGCCGGCGGTTCACGGAGCGGGGGGCGACCCTGGATGACGACGCCGGTATCGCTGGCTGGACGCCGACAGGTCTCGAAACCCGGGTGCGGCAGTTCCGCACGCTGTGGGACGCGGAGCGCCGGCCTGCCGGTGTCTGGCTGGATATCGGCTGCGGTGCAGGCACGTATACCCGGCTGCTGCATGAGCAGGGGCACCGCGTGGTCGGCATGGATTACGCCGTGACCTCGCTGCACAAGGCGAAGGCGCGCAGTGACGGTGACCCGGGCGGGCTCGACTGGGTCTCTGCGGACATCCTGCAGCTGCCCGTTGCTGACGGGCAGGCGGATGGTGTGCTCTGTTTCGGTGTGATGCAGGCGCTGTCTGCGCCGGATCAGGCCCTGGCGGAGCTGTCGCGGGTGCTGAAGCCGGGCGGAGAGCTGTGGGTCGACGGCCTCAACGCGCACTGCGCGCCGACGCTGGTCTCCGAGTGGCGCCGACGCCGGCATCGCCGCCCGGCCCACCTGCGCTACGATGCGCCCGCTGCGTTTCGCAGCGCTGCAGAGCGGGCCGGGCTGGGCACCATCCGCATGCACTGGCTGCCCATCGCGCCGGGGCGCCTGCGGCGGCTGCAGGGCGTGCTGGAGAGTCCGGCCGTGCGTGCCACGCTGCAGGGGGTCGGTCCGCTGGGTGCGCTCATGAGCCATTCCTTCATCCTGCGTGCCCGTCGATGAGGCTGCGTCTGGGAATCCGCCCTCCAGGGTGTACACTTGGAGCTGCGGCGACCGGTTGATGCAGGGCAGTGTCAGCGGGGTTTACAGTCGGGCGGGCCGGTCGGACGAAGTCGCCTCCTCTATGTGCGCTAACGCCCCGACATTCGCCATGTTCTTGTGTTAGGCGCCAGGAAGGCGCAATCTTTGCATTGTGAATTCCCGGACAACCAGGCCGGCGTGTCGAACCTTCGTGGCGGCATGCCGGGAGTGCCGGAGCGTCGCTTCGTTGGCGGGGACGGATCGGCAACGCGTGCAGGAATGAGCTCACCAGGGTGGGATATGGATCAGGACAAACGGTCGATCGAACAACAACAAGGGGCGGGCGCCCCCGCGTCTGCCAAATCGGGTGACCCGAAGAGCTGGTCCCGTCGCAGGTTCGGGGTTGGTGCCGTATCGGCTTCAGTGATCATGAGTCTGCATGCCCAGCCCCTCAAGGCCGCTGCCAACTGCACCCCCTCCGGCTGGGTGTCCGGGAACACCTCGCTGCACCAGGAGCTGGAAGAGTGCGGTGGCAGGACGCCAGGGTACTGGCAGAACGACAACCACCCCCACCACCCCCAGGGCTGGCGTGAGACGTACTACGAAGCGCTGAACTCCAACCACGGGTTCCCGGGCCTGAATGGCCTCACCGGCTCCGGAACCAACGGTGAGGCAACACTGCTAGATGCGGTCAGCGGCCCCGGACGGCAGGATCTCGGCATGGGCGACAGCACGCTGCGGCAGGTGGTCCGCTTTGGTACGGCGGCGTTGCTGAATGCGCGCTACCCCTCCGTCTCCCCGGGATACCCGTTGTCGGAGTCGGAAGTGGTGGATATCGTCACCCAGACGCTCATGGCGGGTGAGTACGTGACCAGTTCCGGGGATGTGCTGGACGAGGAGCAGGTGCACCGCTTCCTCGCAAACACCATGGACAGCCCGAGCTGGGGGCCGTAAGCCCCCGTTTCGCATGCAGGGGCAGACCCGATCATGACGGATTCGGCACCGGCGGGGACGCGACGCTGGACCATCGCCGAAGGTGTCGAATTCCGCCGCTGTGCGGACGACCTTCTTGCCTTCCAGTCCGGCTCCGGCAACACCCACGCGCTTGGCGGCATCTCCGTCCCGCTGTGTGCCCGGTTGGCAGACGCCCATGGCCCGCTGGACCTCCGCGAACTCAGTGCGGCATGCTCGCAAGTACAGGCGGCGGATACCGGGAGCGGCGTGATCGCCGAAGCAACCATCGAGGACGCGTTGACAGACCTGACCGGCATCGGCGTGGTGCGTGAAGTCCGCTCATGAGGGTTGCCGAGCTGGGTGGTGACGGGGTGCGGCGTGCGCTCTCGGGGTGTGGCCTGAGCCTGGTGACGGGTGGCCTGACCACCCGCATCCGGACCCGCATCTCGGGGGTCGCCGAGTCCCTTGAGCAGCTCTATGCCGCGTTTCCCGTCGCCCCCGACGACGGCTTTGCCGACTTCCACTGCACCCTGCGCGCACCGCGTACCCTCCGCCGCTGGTATCGGCCACAGGTGCTGTTTCTCGCGGACGGGCGCAGCGTCTTCAAGCCGCTGGCCTTCCATCAGGCGTTCCCCATGCTCGAGTGGGGCATGAACTGGTGCATCGGCACGCAACTGCGCCACCAGCTGGTGTTGCACGCCGCGTCGCTGGAGCGTAACGGGCGTGCGCTGATCATGCCGGCACCGCCCATGTCCGGGAAGAGCACCCTGACTGCGGCGCTGGCCAACAGCGGCTGGCGCCTGCTGACCGACGAATCGACACTGGTGGATCTTGCCGGAGGGCGCGTCAGCGGCCCGGCGCGGCCGGTGAGCCTGAAGAACGCCTCCATTGACGTGATCCGCTCGTTTGCGCCGGCCGCGCACCTGAGCGAACCCTGCCATGACACCCTCAAGGGCACCGTGGCGCATATGCGCCCCCCGGATGACAGCGTTCACCGCGCCGGGGAGCCGGCACAGCCTGCGTGGGTGGTGTTTCCCCGTTTCGAGCCGGGGGCGTCCACCCGGCTTGTGCGTAAACCCGCGGGCGAGGCGTTCCTGCAGGTGGCGGCCAATGCATTCAACTATCCCGCGCTTGGCCGCATCGGTTTCCATGCCCTCGCCGATCTCATGGAGCAGGTGGAGACCTACGAATTCGTCTACAGTCGGCTGGAGGAGGCGATCGAGGTATTCCATGGCCTGCGAAGCTGACGGCACGACCCTGCTCTGCCGGGCGCTGGCGCACCCGGAGCGCATGGAGACCCTGAACGCAGCCGAGTGGCGGGCACTGGTGCCTGCCGCCCGCGAGACGTCGCTGCTGGGAACGCTATGGGTGCTCGCCGGCGACGCCGGCCTGCAGGAGCGCCTGCCCGAGCAGGTCGCCCGGCACCTGTTTGGTGGCTACCTGGTTGCCGAGCGCAATGGCGAGGCGATCCGCTGGGAGCTGGAGCAGCTTCAGGGCGGGCTGCTCCAGCGGCTGGCGCCCCCGGTGGCGCTGAAAGGTGCGGCGTATCTCATGGCCGAGCTGCCCAACGCCCGTGGCCGGCTCTGCAATGATATCGACCTGCTGGTGCCCCGTGAGCAGCTGGAGCGCGCGGAGACGCTGCTGTTCTACGAAGGCTGGGTCAGCACCCATCACGACGACTACGATCAGCGCTACTACCGGGAGTGGATGCACGAGCTGCCGCCCATGCACCACCTGCGGCGCGGTGCCACTCTGGATCTCCACCACAATATCCTCCCGGAGACGTTCGCCGTCCGCGTCCCGCCCGAACGCCTGCTGGATGCCGCGCAGCCGCTGCCACCGCCATGGCGGTACCGGGTGTTCAGCCCGCCACATCTGGTGTTGCACGCCGTCGTGCACCTGCTGCAGGAAACCGAGTGGGATCGCGCCCTCAGAGATCTGTACGATATTCACATCCTGTTGCGGCATCATGCCGCGTTGCAGGGCGGCGCGTTCTGGGACGCACTGGAGTACGAGGCCCGGTCTCTTGGCGTGGCGTGGTTGCTGGCCCACGCCCTGGATTGCTGCGCACGCCGGCTGGGCACCCACGTGCCTGCGGAGACGCGGCGGCGGCTCGACGCCGGGTTCCGTCCGTCCCGTTCCCTGACCCGCGCCGTGTTCCGCTATGGGCTGAACACCCGGGCCAGCGTCACCCCGGTGCGCGATGCGGTCGCCCGTGGGGCATTGTTCCTGCGCGGGCACTGGCTGAAGATGCCGCCGCGCCTTCTGGCTCGACACTTGTTCTACAAGGCATTTCTCGCGCCCAGGGAAGCGGATGCGGAGCAGCAGGATACCGAGGCGCACCGTCACGGCTGACCGGCGCCATCGCGCAATTGCGAGGGAGAGACGAACGCATGGGCGCCAACCCGGCCCGAGCCCTTCTTGGCGGACTGCTCGCCCTGGCGGCGCTGCCAGTGTGGGCGGATGACGCGTGTCTGACCTGGCCGGAGGCCAACGTCCGCGCCGAGACCCTGCGCGAGGAAGGGCGGGACGCCGAGGTGGAGTCCCACCCCTGCCCGCGCACCTTCCATGTGGTGCGGGTGGACCTCGACGACCCGGACGACCGCGCCGCCGCCATGGCCCGTCTCCAGGAGTACGACATCGACACCGAGCAGGTGGGCACACGCGGGCTCTGGGTCGGCGCCTTCGACACGGCCGACGACGCCGAAGGGCGCCTGCTGGAGATGTTCGAGCTGGGCTATCGCAATGTTGTGGTGACCGAAACCGAGACCGACGTCGTCCGCTACCGGGTCGTGGTGACCGAGCCGGAGGAGGACGAAGACGACCCGGATACCTTCGTCTTCGGCGAAGAGGATGACGCCGACGACGCCGCCGAGGAGGATGACGACCCCCTGCGCTGGGTGACGTGGCGGCTGGATGACCTGCGCCTGACCACCGGTTATCTGCCCCGCAGCGCGCAACCCGTGGAGACGTACCACGACGGCACCCTGAGCGCCTCGGTGCGGTGGCAACCGCCTGGCCCGTGGGAGTATCGCGCCGGTGCGCGCCTGGATGCCCAGGCGCAGACGTCGCGGCGCAGCTCGGAGGATGTGGGCACCGCCTGGGCGACCCCGGATTACACCGAGAACTGGGTGCGCTACCGCGCGGACTGGGGGCGTGTCACCGCCGGCACCCAGGTCGTGCCCTGGGGCACCATGGACCTGCAGCCCCCCGGTGACCGCCTCAGCGTCCAGGACCTCACCCGCGGCCCGCTCAACCCGGTGGATGATGCCCGTCGCGCCAGCCCGTCGCTGCGGCTGGAGCGCTATGGCGACGTGGACATCGACGTGGTGCTCACCCCCATGTTCCGACCCGCGGAACTGCCGCGCTCCGGCACGCTCTGGCATCCGGTGGATGAGCGCCGAGGCCGGTTGCTGGGCGTGCCCGATGATCCCGCCGTACGCGCCCTGGTGCGCGAGGGCTCCTTCGATCACGAACCCCGTGGCCGCGACCAGGACCCGGTCGGCGGCATCCGCCTCAGCCGTTCGGGTCGGGCGCTGGACTGGGGGCTGACCGTGCAGTCCACCCGCAGCAGCGCGCCCTATTACGCGCTCAGCGACAATGCGCTGGAGGCGCTGCAGGCGGAGTTGCCGGATAGTGAAGACGCCGCCGTCGCTGCGGCTGCCGCGGCCGATGGCGACACCTTCGAGGCCAGACACCCGCGCAGCGTCATCGCCGGTGGCGACTTGGCCCTGGACGCCGGCGGCGTGACCTGGCGTCTGGAAGGGGTCTGGTCCAGCGCCGAACCGGCCACCCGGGCGGATGACTTCAGCTACGTGACCCGGCGCGGCGTCGAATGGGCCGCGGGCGCGGAGTTCTTCCCCGGCGACCGGGATCTGCGCGTCTCCCTGGAGCTCACCGGCGAACACCTGCTCAACGCCGGCAACGTGATCGATCCCACCCGCACCTACCAGCTCGGCGGCGAGGTGGAGCAGCCCTGGGACCGGGAGCGCTGGCACACGCGCATGCGGTTCAACCTCGGGCTGGATCGCAGCGACCTCTACCTGAACCCGGAGCTCGCCTGGAGTGCGCGGGATGACAGCGAGGTGGTCCTGGGCGCCCACTATTTCCGGGGCGCCGACGACACGCTGGGCGGCTATTTCGAAGACCACTACATGGTCACCCTCGGCTGGAGGCTCACCCTGTGAGTACGGACCACGTGGCTGCCGGTCGGGTAGAGGGCGCACGCCGCGAGCACCTTGCCACGGTGCGGGTGCTGTTCGTGCTGAGCGCACTGGGCATCATCTACGGTTCTCTCTACCCGTTCGACTTCGACTTCGGGCTGATGCCCGCGTACAAGGTTGAGGAGCTGTTGTTCAGCGGCTGGGACGAGCAGCTGGGCACCCTCAATCTCATGACCAACATCCTGCTGTTCATCCCCTACGGTCTGTTCGGGGTGCTGGCGTTCGCGTCGTGGCGCTGGTACTGGGCGTGGCCGGCGCTGGCGGTGATTACCGTGGTCGTGGCGTTCGGGGTGCAGGTGCTGCAGCTCTGGCTGCCCGGGCGCGTGCCGACCTTTGCCGACGGCATCATCAATCTGGGCGGATTGGCCATTGGTGCCGGGCTCGCATACATCCCCGTCGTGCGGCGACTGCTGACCCAGCGCCACGCTTACGCCAGGGAGATCATGGCACTGCCTTTCCTGTTGATGCTCTGCTGGCTGGCCTACCGGTTGTTTCCCTTCGTTCCCAGCGTGGCGATCTCCAGCATCAAGGACGGGTTGCGCCCGATCCTGCTCGAGCCCGAGCTGCGGCCTTTCGACGTGTTCCACAACGCCGTGGCCTGGATCGTTTTCGCCCATCTCTGGGAACGCTGCCGACTGCCCTGGCTGATGCTCTGGCTGGTTATCCCCGGCGTGGTGCTTGCGCCGATCGGTATTGCCGACAACGCCCTGGCGCTGCACAACGTCATCGGCGCCGCCGTGGCGCTGGTGGCGTGGTGGGGGCTGCGCAGCCAGGTTCGCCGGCCCGTGGAGGTTGTCGTCCTGCTGTTGATGACCATGCTGCTGGTGCAGGGGCTGCGGCCGTTCGAGTACGGCCCGTCCGAGTTCACCTGGCTGCCGTTCCAGGGGTTTCTCGGCGGGAGTATGGTCATCAACACACTGAGTCTGCTGGAGAAGACGTTTCTCTACGGCAGCCTGGTCTGGCTGATACTTGAAGCCAGCCAGAGCCGCGCCACCGCGCTGCTGCTGCCGGTGATCCTGCTGGCGGCCATCGAGGCGGCGCAGACCCAGATCGCCACGCGCTCGGCGGAGGTCACCGACCCGGTCATGGCCGCCCTGTTCTGGGCCGTGGTCATGGTGGGCTGGCGGCCGGAGCGGGCCCGTGTCGGCCGCTCCGGCCGCCGCCGCGTATCGGGGGGTCAGTCGCGCTCGAGCCGCACCGCATCCAGGTAGATGGTCCGGGGTTCCTCCAGGTTGGTGGTGAACACCGCGAACTCCGCCATGTCATCCAGCGCCATGGTGCGCTCGGCCGGGGCGGTCCTGATCGCGTCAAGCGGGATGCGGATGTCGTTCCAGCCCGGCAGAAGCTGATAGCGCTGGTTGAACCGGTCCGCGTAGGGGCCGCCGTTGTTGCGGTGGTGATGGTCCCAGACGGACACGGTGACCGTGAGCGGGTCGTGGCTGGCGTTGTAGACGCTGAAGGCCAGTGAGTCGAAACCGTGCCAGTCGCCCAGAGAGCGGCGCAGTGTCGTGCCCGCGTAACGGGCGGGCTCCAGGTCCACGCGCAGGGACCGATTCCCCGTGCGTGCAAAGGCGTCATCCTGTGTGCCGCGGGTCCAGCGCCGGTGCTCGAAGGGCGTGCTGAAGGTGGCGAGGGTCGGAAACTGGTTACGGGCGACACCGCGGTCCCAGATCGAGGTGATCGGGATGTAGAGTTCCAGCGCCAGTATGACCCCGAGGCCGCTGGCAAGCAGCCGTCGCCGGGTGCCCGCCGGGGCGTGGAGGACGACGGCGATGGCCGCGCCCAGTGCGTTCTGCCAGACGTCGCGCACGGCCGCGGTGCGACCGAAGTAGGGCTGAATCAGCTCGATGGCCGTGCCCAGGGCCAGCGCCGCGGTGAGCGTGAGCGCGGCCCGGGTGAGGAAGCCGTACCGCTGCATGACCGGCAGCCGCAGGAACAGCCAGCCCAGCACGGCGAACAGCAGCAGGTGGCCGAACACGTGAAACTCCGGCGCAAACATCCGGCGCCACGGCCCGAGATCCACGAAGAACAGCGGCACGAGCCCGGCCAGGGCAGCAGGAGCGAGCAGGTAGCGTGGCTGGATTGGCACGGGCGCTGAAGGTCCTTCGAGTGGTTGCGGGAGATCAGCGGGGGCCGGGGCCGGCCTCTCCACCTGTGAGCGTGCCCGTCGCCCGGGCGTTCGGCAAGTGCATCAGACCAGAATCTCGGCGGCCGGGCCATGACCGAGAAAGGCCGTGGGGCTTGCCGTAAGCCCGTAAGCGCCTGACTGGAAGACCACGATCAGGTCATCCACCTCGGCACGGGGGAGCATGACCCTGTCCGCCAGTACGTCCAGCGGCGTGCACAGTGGCCCCGAGACGGTGACGGTCTCCACCGGCTCATCCTGCAGCCGGGTGCCCACCGCGACCGGATAATTCTTGCGCAACACCTGCCCGAGGTTGCCGGACGCGGCGAGGTGGTGGTGCATGCCGCCGTCGGTGATCAGGTAGGTGTGGCCTCTCGAGGTCTTGCGGTCCAGCACCCGTGCAATGTAGACGCCCGCTTCGCCGACGATATAACGGCCCAGCTCGATGACCAGGCGCGTCCCCGGCGAGGCGGCCTCAAGCTGGTGATCCATGTCCGCCAGCCGTTCGCCGACCGATGCAAGATCCAGCGCCTGCTCACCCGGGAAGTAGGGGATGCCGAAGCCGCCTCCGAGGTTGATGAATTCCGGTACATGACCGCTTTCACGGAGCAGGCCCAGGGCCAGGTCCAGGCTGCGTTGCTGGGCCTCGGCGATGACATCGGCGCGCAGGTTCTGGGAGCCGGCGAAGATGTGCAGCCCCGCCAGGGTCATCCCGGCGGCGTCGATGGCGTCCAGCATGGCCGGGGCCTGCTCCGCATCCACGCCAAACGGCTGGGGACCGCCACCCATGCGCATGCCCGACCCCTTGACCTGGAAATCGGGGTTGAGTCGCAGGCTCACCCGCGGCGTGCGCCCGGTCTCCCGGGCGATGGCGGCGAGCGTGTCCAGTTGACCGCGGGACTCCAGGCCGATGGTGATGCCCGCCTGCAGGGCCATGGCCAGTTCCTCGGGCCGTTTACCCGGGCCGGCGAAGGAGATCCGCTCCGGCGCCATGCCGCTGTCCAGCGCACGGCGGATTTCGCCGGCCGAGGCGACGTCGAAGCCGTCCACCCGCGGCGCCAGCCAGGCCAGCAGCTCGGGCATGGGGTTGGCCTTGACTGCATAGGTCAGGTGCGCCCGCTCCGGCAACGCCCCGCGGAGGCGATCCACCCGTTCGGCGATCAGGTTGCGGTCGTAGGCGAACAGCGGCGTGCCGGTTTGCGCCGCGAGGGTGTCAATGCGCTGCCCGCCGACGAGCAGGACGGTGCCGGGCTGCTGGAAGCCGGCGGGGATCCGCAGAGTATCAGCCTTGTTGGTCATCGCTTGGGTCCGTCTGGAAATGCGCCGCGTAGCGGTCGCGCAGCCCGCTGCGGTCGATCTTGCCGTTCGGGCCGCGTGGCAGCGGCTCGGTCTGGATGATGTAGTCCGCCGGCACCATGAATCGCGGCAGTGCCCGCTGGCAGGCGGCCTGCAGTGGTTTCGGGTCCTCCTCGCCGGCAGTGGCGCAGACGACCGCGAGAATGGCCTCGCCCAGCACCGGGTGGGGCACGCCCAGGGCCACCGCCTCGTGCACATGGCCGGATGCGTGGAGGACGTCCTCCACCTCCGTGGGGCTCACGCGATAACCGGATGTCTTGATCATGTCGTCGTGGCGGCCGACGAAATAGAAATACCCCGCGTCGTCCCGGGTCACCAGGTCGCCCGACCAGACGGCGGTTTCCCCCAGTGGCAGCTCGCGCAGCCGGTCCGGTGCGGGGCGGAACCGCTCCGCCGTTCGCTCCGCATCGTTCCAGTAGCCCAGGGACACCAGAGGCCCGGCGTGTACCAGCTCCCCGGTTTCGCCGGGGCGGCAGGGCGAGCCGTCCGGCCGCACCACCATGACCCGCGCGTTGGGAATGGCGCGGCCCATGGAGTCGGGGCGGCGTTGCAGCTCCTCCGGAGGCAGGTAGGTGGAGCGGAACGCCTCGGTGAGGCCGTACATGAGCACGATGTCCGTCTCCGGCAGCCGGGCCTGCAGGGTCTCCAGCGTGCGGCGCGGCAGCTTGCCACCGGAGTTGGTGATGTAGCGCAGATGGCCGGCCACGGCGTCGGGCCACTCCGTCTGAATCAGCTGGTTCCACAGCGGCGGCACGCCCGCGAGGGCGGTGATGGCCTGCTCCTCGATGACCCGGAGCAGCTCCCGGGGCCAGAGGTAATCGCAGAGAAAGACCGTGGCGCCGGTGCGCAGTGCCGTGGTGACCTGGTTCCAGCCGTAATCGAAGCTCAGGGGCAGGGCGGCGAGGACATGATCCCGCGAGGTCACGCCCAGGTAATCGACGACGCTGTCGACCCCGGCGACCAGGTTGCGGTGGCTGAGCGTTACCCCCTTGGGCTGGCCGGTGCTGCCGGAGGTGTAGAGGATCAGTGCGGGGTCCGTCTCGATGCGCTCGGGCACCGGTGGGTGTGGTCCGGCAGCGCACAGATCGCTCCAGTCACCGGTATCGCCATCCACGGCGATGAGTCGCTCGTCGTGGATGGGGAGGTCGTCCAGGCTCCCGGTCTGGCGCAACAGGGTGAGCCGCTGGGCGGAGGTGATCAGCCCGCGGGCGCCGCAGTCCTGGAGGATGTGGCGGACCTGTGCGGGCTTCAGGGCCGGGTTCACCGGGACGGCGATGCCGCCTGCGCAGGTAATGGCGAACAGGGCGGCAACGGTCTCCGGGCGTTTCTCCAGGTACACCGCGACGCGGTCGCCGGCGCCGACGTTGCGGCCGTGGAGGCCGGCCGCGGCTGCGCAGACAGTGTCGGCCAGGCGGCCGTAGGACCACTCCGCGCGCGGCGTCCGCAGGGCGACGGCATCGGGTGTTCGGGTCGCCGTTTGCAGCGGAATGTCGTGGAGCAGGGCGGTCATGTCCGGGGTTCCACCAGCGGTGCCATGGCTCAGTATCCGATTGCCCCCGGATCCGACCACGGTCAAAGTGCGATCCAGTCGACGGGGCGTGCGCGCACCGAACGGTAACATGGAACGCCGCGGGGCGGTGCGGGTGTCGTTGATCTCACCGGAGTTGCCGTTGATAATCGCCCGCTTTCAATGATGATTGCCGAAACGGTCGGGGCGGCGGGATGCCCGGCCGGTCAATGCGGCGACAAGGCAAGGGGTCGAGAACGGATGGCGACGTTGCAGGAAGTCAACGCAATTCTGGATGAGGCGCTGGCGCTGGAAGGGCGGGCGCTGGAATTCGATCGCTCCACCCCGCTTCTGGGCTCCGTGCCGGAGTTCGATTCCATGGCCGTGGTCTCCCTGGTGACGGCACTGGAAGAGTACTTCGGCATCAGTGTCGACGACGAGGACATCAGCGCCGAGACCTTCGAGACGGTGGGCTCGCTGCTGGATTTCGTGCAGCAGAAGTGTGAGGCCTGATCCCGTCCGCCGCCGCGCCGGCTTCAGTAGCGGCGATTTCGTTCCCAGTCGATTGCGGTCCGGACGATGACCTCCAGGTCGTCGTGCCGTGGCGTCCAGCCCAGGGTCTCGCGGATGCGCGCGGCGTTAGCCACCAGCTGCACCGGGTCGCCCGGGCGGCGATCCGCAAAGTTGATCTTCAGGGGTGCTCCTGCCACCTGCTCCACCATCCTCAGCACCTCCAGCACGCTGTAGCCGTGGCCGTACCCGCAGTTCAGGGTGAGTGACGCGCCGGCGTCGCGCAGGTGATCCAGTGCGAGCACGTGCGCGTGGGCGAGGTCCTCCACGTGGATGAAGTCACGGATGCAGGTGCCGTCCGGCGTCGGGTAGTCGGTGCCGAAGACGTGCATCCCCGCGCGGATGCCCGCAGCCGCTTCCGCGGCAACCTTGATGAGCAGGGTGGCGTTGGGCGTGGACTGGCCGATGCGCCCGTCCGGCGCACAGCCGGCCACGTTGAAGTAGCGCAGGGTCACGTGCTCCAGGGCGCCGGCGGTGGCCAGGTCCTCCAGTACCCACTCGGTGGCCAGTTTCGAGCGACCGTAGGGGTTGATGGGGTGGAGCGGGCTGTCTTCCGCCACCGTCCCGTCACCCGCCTCGCCGTAGACCGCCGCGGTGGAGGAGAACACCACCCGGCGCACGCCATTGGCGACACAGGCCTCCACCAGGATCCGGCTGCTGTTGGTGTTGTTGCGGTAGTACTTCAATGGATCGGCAACGGATTCGGGCACGACCGTGTGCGCTGCAAAATGCATCAGCGTGTCGACGGCGTGGCGTGCCATGAGGTCGTTCACCAGCGCCGCATCGCCCGTGTCCCCGACGACCAGCTCCGCGCCTTCCACGGCCTCACGGAAACCGGTGGAGAGATTGTCCAGCACCACCACGCGCTCGCCCCGCTCAACGAGTTGCCGCGTGACGTGGCTGCCGATATAGCCGGCCCCGCCGGTTACCAGAACGGTCGATTCGCCCACACTTCTCCCCTGCGTTGACAGCCGCGTCCAGCCGCCATTATGGGGAGGGCGCATGACCGCCGCAATGCAGGAGCATGGCGACGCCCGACTGTGGGTGTCCACGGCTCTCGCGTAGGTGCTCCGGATTGTCTATACTCTCGCGCTTGCAGCGCGGAGTCCCGCTGCGGAAGCGGCGGTAGTTGACAGCAACGCCGCTTCTGGCGCAAAGTACCGCGCTCTAAAATCAGGAGGGGTTCCCGAGCGGCCAAAGGGGGCAGACTGTAAATCTGCTGGCACAGCCTTCGGAGGTTCGAATCCTCCCCCCTCCACCAAATTCGAGAGTGCACGGCGCTTGAGCGCCTGCAGCAGTAACGGAGCGAAGGCTCCCAGGGGAGGGTTCGGACCGAGAGAGGTTCGAGCGGCTTGCGAAGCAAGCCACAACGTCGCCGCGCAGCGGCGGCGGCCCGGAGGGCGAGGCGCGCAGCGCCGAGTAATCCTCCCCCCTCCACCAAATTCGAGAGTGCACGGCGCTTGAGCGCCGGCACGGAGCTGGCCGCCTCGGGGCGGCACGGGGCACCGGCCTTCGGGCGGTGCCTATTGCTCGTTCAGAGAGTATCGGGTGTCCGGCAGCGATGCGCGCCGCCACTCATGGAGCTCGCGGGTGTAGTTCAACGGTAGAACCTCAGCCTTCCAAGCTGATGATGTGGGTTCGATTCCCATCACCCGCTCCAGACAGAAGGCGTTGTTCTGTCGACGCCGCGAGAGTTGAACAGGGCCCATATAGCTCAGTGGTAGAGCACTCCCTTGGTAAGGGAGAGGTCGGCGGTTCAAATCCGCCTATGGGCTCCATTAGTTGGTAGAAGCGTGTCCGTGAAGAACCGTGGCTGCGGTTCCTGGCGAAGCAAAGGAAAGTCGGGAGATCTCCATGTCCAAGAGCAAGTTTGAGCGTAGTAAGCCGCACTGCAACGTGGGAACGATTGGTCACGTTGACCATGGTAAGACGACGCTGACTGCAGCCATGACGAAGGTGATGGGTGAGCAGTCTGGTGGTGACGTTCGTGCGTTTGACCAGATTGACAATGCGCCGGAAGAGAAGGCGCGTGGTATCACGATTGCGACGGCGCACGTGGAGTACGAGTCGAGTGAGCGTCACTATGCGCACGTGGACTGCCCGGGTCACGCGGACTATGTGAAGAACATGATCACGGGTGCTGCGCAGATGGACGGTGCGATTCTGGTGGTGTCGGCGGCGGACGGCCCGATGCCGCAGACGCGCGAGCACATTCTGCTGAGCCGCCAGGTGGGTGTTCCGTTCATTGTGGTGTATT